>JASGCW010000038.1 GCA_030053945.1 Limnohabitans sp. | reverse complement strand
CGGGAGTGGTTATTTCTTCAAATTTCTTTAAATATTTTTAAAAGCGAATGCCCTGGAAAATCAGAAGCTTTTATGTGTTTAAAAACTAAAAAACCCCCATTGTGACTATTGTTACTGACTTATCAATTTTACTAATATACTTTTGCTTCATAATTTATAAAATCTATTATGAGTAACAAATATATAGTATTGATTACAAGTTTATTGAGTTTTTACACTTGGGCTCAAGACACAATAAAAATCTCAAAAAATGAATTACATTCTAAAGTTTTAGAAAAAAATCTTCAAATTAAAATCACTGAAAAATCTTACCAATCAGCTAAGGCGGATTACAATCAATCCCGATCATTATTTTTACCAAATATTACCGCCTCTCATACAGGAATAGTAACTACAAATCCTTTGATGGCATTTGGTTCTAAATTAAATCAGGAAATTTTAACACCTGCTGATTTTAATCCAACTTTATTAAACGATCCTGAAAAAACACAAAATTTTGCTACCAAGATTGAAATTCAACAACCGCTAATTAATATTGACGGGTTGTATGGAAGACAAGCAGCCAAAGCAAAAATGGAAGCCTACCAATTACAAACGGAACGCACAAAGGAGTATTTAGAATTAGAAATCAATAAAGCCTATATGCAATTACAATTAGCCTATAAAGCGGTAACGGTTTTACTAAAAGCGGAATCTACTGCAAAAGCGAATCTTAAATTGGTCGAAAATTACTTTAAAAATGGAATGCTACAAAAAACCGATGTATTAAATGTTCAGGTTCGCGTGAATGAAATCACAAATCAGTTACAATATGCAAAATCGAATGTACAAAATGCTTCTGACTATTTAGCTTTCCTATTAGATGAAGAAACTAATGGAAAAGTTTACAAACCTTCGGAACAGTTAGACACAAACATAGTTACCGAAACAAGCAATTCTACTCTATCTGACAATCGAAAAGATATTCAAGCTATGCAAAAATCATCTGAAGCCTATCGCAAAATGTTTCAATCATCCAAATTTGGATTTCTGCCAAGATTAAATGCCTTTGGAAGTTATGAAATGTATGATAAAAGCATCATAGGAATGAAGGCAAATGGCTATTTGATGGGCGCACAACTGTCTTGGAATGTCTTTGATGGTTATAAAACCATAGGAAAATCAGAAAAAGCAAAAGCTGATTTTCAAAAATCGGAAATAGAAACTGCACAATATAAAAAGCAAAGCCAGCTGGAACTGAATAAAACCACTCGTCAACTGAAGGATGCCGAAAATAAAGTGAATCTTTCTAAACTAGCATTTGAACAATCACAAGAAGCGTTTAGAATTCGTGAAAACCGTTTCAAACAAGGCTTAGAAAAAACTACCGATTTGCTGTTGTCTGAAACCCAAATGGCTCAAAAGGAACTAGAACATTTACAAGCCGCTTTTGAATATAATTTCACTAAAAGTTATTTACAGTTTTTAACGAAATAGAATTAAGAATTAAGAATTAAGACAAAAAATATGAAGAATATAGTAGCAACACTAGTGCTATCAACTGCCATTTTAACATCGTGTGGTGGGGATAAAAAAGAAAAAGGAACTGAATTAGCAGCAATTCCAGTAAAAATAAATGGGAAATTAGATACTAATAATAGTCCGTTTATTAATGCTAGTGGAAAAATCGAGGCCGAAAATAGTGCTAATTTAAGTACGCGAATGATGGGTTATATCACTAAAATTCACGTAAAAGTAGGTCAAAATGTTGGTGCTGGACAACTATTAGTAAGTGTAAACAGTACCGATTTACAAGCTAAAAAAGCGCAGGTAGATGCCTCGATTATTCAAGCGCAAGCTGCTTACAACAATGCTAAAAAAGATTATGATCGTTTCGTGAACTTATTTGCGCAACAAAGTGCTTCTCAAAAAGAATTAGACGATATGACGGCTCGATATGAAATGGCAAAAGCGGGCTTAGAAGCAGCAAAACAAATGCTAAATGAGGTACAAGCACAATTCTCCTATTCCAATATTACGGCACCATTTAGCGGAGTGGTTACCAATACTTTTGTGAAAGAAGGCGATATGGCAAATCCTGGAATGCCACTTGTAAGTGTAGAAGGGGCTTCAAGATTACAAGTCACCGCAATGGTTTCTGAAAGTGATATTGCTAATGTAAAACAAGGTATGTCTGTAAAAATCAACATCAAATCACTGAATAAAGAGGTTTCTGGAAGAGTTACCGAGCTGAGTTTATCGGCAAAAAATACTGGTGGCCAATACTTAGTAAAAATAAACCTAGATAAAATGGACAAATCTATTTTGTCAGGAATGTTTGCTAATGTGCAGTTTCCTGTTGAAAAATCAAAAGTAGTGACTAACCATACTTCCGATAGAGTGTTAATTCCAACTACCGCATTAATTAAGCAAGGACAATTATCAGGTATTTATACAATAGGAAGTGGTAATGTAGCAATTTTAAGATGGTTGCGTATTGGTAAGACTTTTGGTAATCAAGTAGAAGTCTTATCAGGCTTAACTTCCGATGAAGCTTATATCATATCGGCTGAAGGAAAATTGTTCAATGGAGCAAAAGTGAGTGTTCAGTAAGAGCCCCACCTATCCTCCCCAAAGGGGAGGGAAATAGAAACGAAAGTATAACAAAAAAACACACCCCACAAAATTCCCCCTTTGGGGGTTAGGGGGCTAAACATTATGGAAAAAGGTATATCAGGTAAAATAGCCAATTTTTTCATCAACTCGAAATTAACCATTCTACTAATGGTCGCATTGATGATTATTGGTTCGTATAGTTCGTTCTTAATTCCAAGGGAAGAAGAACCGCAAATTAATGTCCCTATGGCAGATGTAATGGTGGGTTATCCAGGGGCTAGTCCGTCAGAAATAGAAAGCCGAGTGATAAAACCACTGGAAAAAATAATTTCCAACATCAAAGGCGTAGAACATATTCATAGTATGGCTATGAATGGTCAAGCAATGCTAATTGTTCAGTTTTATGTAGGTCAAGATATAGAAAGATCGTATGTAAAATTATATGATGAATTGAATAAACACCAAGGAATATTTCCTCAAGGAGTAATGCAACCTATGGTCAAAACACGATCTATAGACGATGTTCCTATGTTAGGCGTTACACTGTGGAGCGATAAAATGGATGATTTCGAATTACGTCAAATAGCCGAAGAAGTCACTTCAGAAATTGAAAAAGTAAAAGATGTTGCCATTACCAAAGAAATAGGTGGAAGAAATCGTGAAGTTAAAGTCGTTTTAGATAAAGATAAAATGGCTGAAAATGGTGTAGATGCCTTGAGTGTAATGCAAATGATTCAAGCCAATAATGGTAGTGCACAGTCAGGAAGTTTTGTACAAAAAGATCAAGAATTTTTAGTAACCACAGGTCAGTTTTTAGCCACTTCAGAAGATGTTGAAAATTTAGTAGTAGGTGTAAACCAAAATATGCCAGTGTATTTAAAACAAATAGCTGCTATTCAAGACGGGGCATCTACCCCTAAAAGTTATGTTTCTTTTGGCTATGGCAAAGCCAATGAACAATTTGGAAAAAATCAATCGGAATATCCTGCAGTAACCATTTCTGTTGCTAAAGTAAAAGGGGCCGATGCTATGAAGATTTCTGAAAGAATCATTGAACACATTGAAAAATTAAAACAAAACTTAATTACTAACGATATTCACGTAGAAATCACCCGTAATTATGGTGAAACTGCTTCTGAAAAAGTAGGCGAATTATTAATGCACTTAGGTATCGCGATTTTGGCAGTAACTGTTTTAGTGATGCTTGCTATGGGCTGGAGAGGTGGATTGGTCGTTTTCTTCTCGGTTCCATTGACTTTTGCCTTGACTTTGTTTAGTTATTATATGTTGGGTTATACCTTAAATCGTATTACGTTATTCGCATTAGTATTTGTAGTGGGTATCGTGGTAGATGATAGTATCATCATTGCCGAAAATATGCACCGACATTTCAAAATGAAGAAACTACCTTTCAAACAAGCGGCGATTTATGCCATTAACGAAGTAGGTAATCCAACTATCCTAGCCACTTTTACGGTAATAGCGGCTATTTTACCTATGGCATTTGTATCAGGAATGATGGGACCCTATATGAGTCCGATGCCTATTGGTGCTTCCATCGCTATGTTATTATCATTGTTTGTAGCTTTAACTGTAACCCCTTATTTAGGTTATCACCTATTACACGAAAAAGAGGAACAAGAACATAAAGAAGAACAAGGGTTAGAAACCAATTGGATTTATAAAATTTACAAGAAGATAGAACAACCTATGTTGGAAAGTTCAGCAAAAAGAAATCTAATGTTTGCTATTACGATCCTTTTATTACTGGGTTCTATCACTATGTTCTTTACTAAATCGGTGGCTGTAAAAATGTTACCATTTGACAACAAAAATGAATTTCAAGTGGTCATCGATATGCCCGAAGGGACTACTTTAGAAAGAACAGCAGTGGTTACTAAAGAAATTGCACAATACCTATCTACCGTACCAGAAGTAGTAAATTATCAAAATTACATTGGTACCTCTGCCCCTATTACTTTCAACGGATTAGTTCGTCATTATGATATGCGAGGAGGTAGCAATATGGCTGACATACAAGTGAATTTGTTAGATAAAGGAGAAAGAGATTTACAAAGTCACGATTTAGCAAAAATAGTGCGTCCAGAAATAAATAAAATTGCGAAAAAATTTGGTGCCAATGTAAAAATTATCGAAGTACCGCCTGGACCACCTGTGTTATCTACTTTAGTAGCAGAAGTCTATGGTCCTGATTATAACGAACAAATTAAGGTTGCTAATCAGGTAAAAGACATTTTAAATAAAACAGAAGACATTGTAGATGTTGACTGGTATGTAGAAGATGCACAAACCGAATATAAATTAGAGGTTGACAAAGAAAAAGCAATGCTGAATGGTATAGCTCCTCAACAAATTGTTGGAAATCTAACGTATCTACTCAGAGAAATGCCGGTAACCAATTTATATGACGAACGCTCCAATGATCCCGTAGGAATTGTTTTAGCATTAGACGATAAAGATAAAACCTCAATCGAAGATCTAAAAAATCTTAAAATAAAAGGCAGTAGAGGAAATGTAGTTCCTGTGAGTGATTTAGTTCAGGTAAAGCAAGATATATTACAAAAAACCATTTACAGAAAAGATCAAAAACGCGTAGTTTATGTAACTGGTGATATGGCTGGCGCGCTAGAAAGTCCTGTATATGCTATACTGGGGATGGAGGAGAAATTACAAAAAATGCAACTCCCCAAAGGCTACAAAGTAAATGAACTGTATATGGGTCAACCCGAAGATGAGAGCGATTTTACTGTAAAATGGGATGGTGAGTGGCAAATTACACTTGAAGTATTCCGAGATTTAGGAGCAGCTTTCTTAGTCGTAATTATCATCATTTATATGTTAATTGTAGGTTGGTTCCAAAACTTTAAAACACCTATAGTTATGATGGTTGCTATTCCGTTATCGTTAGTTGGAATTGTATTAGGTCACTGGATTTTGAATGCTTATTTTACCGCTACCTCCTTCATCGGTATGATTGCATTGGCTGGTGTAATGGTGCGTAACTCGGTTTTGCTCATCGATTTTATTGAAATTCGCTTAAATGACGGAATTCCATTAAAACAAGCCATTATCGAAGCAGGTGCTGTGCGTACCACACCTATTCTGTTAACTACTGGAGCGGTGGTAATTGGCGCATCGATTATTTTATTTGATCCAATTTTTCAAGGATTAGCAATATCCTTAGTAGCCGGTGCAATTGTTTCAACACTACTCACGCTTGTTGTAGTACCGTTGATTTATTATATCACTGAAAAGAAAAAATGGGAGCGTTTTTAGTGTTCAGTTCAGTATTCAGTGGTCAGTAAGTAGATCACAGATTATACTCTTAATATTAAATTTAAAAAGATATGAAATCGCCACTAACAACAGGTTTGTTGCAAACAAACACCAATGAAGATAAGGCGATACCATATGACAAATAAAAAACAAATAATTATCTACATATGAAAAATAGAATCGTAAGAGCCTTTGCAGGTTCGTTTGTCCTAATAAGCTTACTTTTGGCTCATTATATTGATGCTAATTGGTATTGGTTTACTGCATTTGTTGGTGCTAATTTATTACAATCATCCATTACAAAATGGTGCTTGTTAGAAACTATTTTAACCAAATTTGAAATTGAAGATTAATCTTTATTTTCGTTAAACTTTTTTAATATTGCTTTAAGTTGAGCCTTTCGCTCAACTTTTTGCATTTTAGCTTTAGATTCTGCTTTATGCAACTTATCATTATATTTTTTGATATTTGCTTGATTTTTTCTACTCATAGGTACTTTCTTTTTATCTCTTCTAAAGACAAATCTGTATAAATTAAATCATTAATAATTTTTTCCCTCAATACATCAATATCCTCATCAAAATGTTTAGCCCAATTAGTTAATGTCAAAATATTTCGAGCATTTTTTAGACGTTTTATTGTTTCTATACTTGTTCTTAGAATTTCTAAACCTGAATAAGCAGGATCATTTTTATGCTGATATAGAATTTCGTTTTTAGACTTGTTCCAATCTAAATAATATAACTTTTCATAGTCATTGTCGGGATAAAATTGATTCCAGTTTGCAAATCCTAATTTATATTTAGAATCCGTCAAATCCTTATTTATTAACCTCCATTTACTATTCGCCAATCTTCCCCAGTGATTAGAATAGCGATACATACCCTCTTTAGTATAAAAATAAATACTCCCAGATTTACTTTTATAATCCTCTTTAAGTCCTTCAACCTCTTCAAAAACTCTTTCTTCAAACACACAAAAAGCATTTTTTAACGAATTCGCTTTAGGAATATATTTATTTTTTTTCTGACTCACTTCAATTAAACTATTAAATAAAACTTAAAAGGGCTTTGATTTCTATATAAATAGGTTATTTTTGCGAACAAATTTATTAAAAACAAATGAAAAGATTAATAGTATTAGCTTTAGCTATTGTAGTTACTTCATGTAACGGAGTTTTCGGAGATGGTTACAAAATTTCTGGTGAGATCAAAGGATTAAACGAAGGAACAAGTGTATTTCTTGAAAAACAAGATGAAAATACAGGAATGCCAATAGCTGTTGACACTGTAAAAGTAACAAATGGAAAATTTGAATTTGAAGGAGAGGCAAAAGAACCTCAATTACGTTTTATCCGTTTTGATAAATATAATGGTTCTGCTGTTCTAATATTAGAAAAAGGAAACATTTCTACAGTTATCAATAAAGACAGTATAGGTCTTGCAAAATTTAGCGGAACTTTAAACAATGAAGAATTAAAGAAATACAATTCTAAAATGTTAGAGATTCAAAAAAGAATGATGAATTTTCAAAAAAATAACGTTACAAAAATGCAAGAAGCTCAAAAAGCTAATGACACTGTTGTAATGAATAAATTAAACAAAGAATTCTCTAAATATCAGGAAGAGTTTCTTACTACAAACACAAAATATATAGAAGAAAATAAAAGTTCTTTTATTTCATTATTATTAATTCCTACTCTTTTCAACAATCCAAAATTTGATTTAAAAGCTATCAACAAACAATATGATGCCTTAGATTCAAGCTTGAAAGAAACTTCTGTAGGTAAAAAAATAAAAAAACAACTTGACGATGCTAATAAAGCACAAACGTCAAAAAAAAAATAACTGAAGATAACTTAGCTCCTAATTTTAGTGCTAAAACACCAGAAGGGAAAATAGTTTCTCTAAAAGAATCTTTAGGAAAAGTTACAATTATAGATTTTTGGGCATCTTGGTGTCCCCCTTGTAGAAAAGAGAGTCCAAATATGGTGGCTATCTATAATGAATTTCATTCAAAAGGTCTAAATATAATTGGGGTTTCCTTAGATAAAGAAAAAACTAATTGGACAGAAGCTATTGCAAAGGATAAATTAAGTTGGATTCATGTATCAAATTTAATGCAGTGGAAAGACCCAATTGCTAAACAATATGGAATTGAAAGTATTCCTTCGACAATTATATTAGATGCAAACGGAAAAATAGTAGCTAAAGATTTATTTGGAGAAGAATTGAAATCTAAAATTTCAGAATTATTAAAGTAAAAAAAATCCCGATACAAATAGTATCGGGATTTTTTTATTTACCATAAGAAACATAAGCGAAAACTTTTGCTTTTTGCTCATCCGTAATCTTGGCTTTAGGAGCCATCCAATTCAGGATTTTCACCCAACGGTCTTTACCATATGCTGAAGGCTCATAAAGTTTATGACATTTTCCACAATTATTTTCATATAAAGTTTTACCTTCTGCTAAGGTAGCTTCTGAAACTTTTACTTCGGGAGTTGATGGAATCTCTGGAGTAGATTGAGTTGCTTTAGGCCCGCAAGCATAAATAGCACTCCCTAAAATCAATATTGAAATACTTTTTTTAATCATTTTATTTTTGTTTTGTTGAAAGTAAAAATAAAAAAAACCTGATAGTAAATTATCAGGATTTAGAAAAAGTTTAAGGATTAATTATTTGTAACTATTCAGCTAATACTTTGTTCGTTTGTCAATAAATAGGAGCTGCTGCTAAATTCGGTTTCTTTACTACACCTGACAGGTTTTGAAAACCTGTCAGGTGTAATAGCTTAAAATCAAGTAATTATTCAAGTTTGTAGAAAACTAATAATAATTTGATTGTGTTGTTTTAAAGCTTTGATAACAAATAAAATAAAAGTTTTTCAGCAAGTCTTAACTAGCTGAATAGTTACAATTATTTCACATCCATTAATTCTACATCAAAAACTAAAGTAGCGTTAGGCGGAATAACTCCTCCAGCACCTCTCTCTCCGTAACCTAAATAAGCAGGAATTACAAAACGAGCTTTATCACCAACTTGTAAAAGTGCAATTCCTTCATCCCAACCTTCAATTACATTACCACGCCCCAGAGGGAATTCGATAGGCTTTTTTCTAGGATATGAGCTATCAAATGTTTTACCATTTTCTAACTGACCTGTGTAGTGAACAGACACTGTCTTTCCTGCCTCAGCTTTTGTACCATTACCTTTTTGGATAATTTTATAACGCAATCCGCTTTCTGTTTTATCAAAACCAGCCGCTAATTTTTCCATAGCTTCTTCTGCTTGACGTTTTGCTTCTTCAATTCTTTTTAGACGTGAACCTTCAAATGTTCTAAACGCTTCAATGGCATTCCAGTTTTCAGCATCAGTCCCTACTCTAATAATCTCAACACTTTCTAATGCATCGTCTTGAGCAACAGCATCTACCACATCTTGACCTTCAACCACGTGACCAAAAACAGAATGCTTACCATCTAACCAAGGAGTAGCAACATGAGTAATAAAAAACTGAGAACCATTAGTTCCAGGACCTGCATTTGCCATAGACAAAACCCCTGGCTTATCATGTTTTAAACTTGGATGAAACTCGTCATCAAATTTATATCCCGCATCGCCTGTTCCTGTTCCAAGAGGACAACCACCTTGAATCATAAAATCAGGAATAACACGGTGAAATTTTAATCCGTCATAATATTTTTGTCCCTGTGGTTTAACCGAATTTTCTAAATTCCCTTCCGCTAAACCTACAAAGTTCCCCACTGTACCTGGAGTCAAATCGTGAGTCAATTTTACAACAATCGCTCCTTTAGAAGTATTAAATTTTGCGTAAATACCGTCTTGCATAGTATAATTCTTTAAATTTGAATGGCAAAATTACAATAATAAATTCAAATGGAAGTCAAAATAGTTCCTTATCAATCACAATATAAAGATGATTTTATTCGTCTCAATAAAGCGTGGCTGGAAGAATATTTTTATATAGAACCTCACGATATGGAAACTTTCAATACTATTGAAGAAGATATCATAGCAAACGATGGCGAAATCTTTTTTTGTCTTGTAAATGATGAAGTCGCTGGCACTGTTGCTATGATAAAAACCAATGATGCCCTTTATGAGTTAGCAAAAATGGCGGTTGACAAAAAATTTCAAGGTATGAAATTGAGCAACTTATTAATGGAAGCTTGTATTGATTTTGCCAAAAATAAAAAAGCAAAGAAAATATTTTTAGTATCTAACCGAATACTAAAACCTGCATTAAATTTATACACAAAATACAATTTTATTGAAACACCTATGGATGAAACCGACTATGCAAGAGCCGACATTCAAATGGAATTAAACTTATAATATGGAAAATTTAAACTACATCGAAGTCAATAAAAAAACATGGAATAACAAAACCGAAGTACACGTAAATTCCGACTTTTACGACAATGAAAACTTTTTAAATGGTAAATCTTCTTTAAATGAAATAGAACTTCAGTTATTTGGAGATGTTACTGACAAAAAAATATTGCATTTACAATGTCATTTTGGTCAAGACACTTTGTCTCTTGCTCGAATGGGAGCAAAAACTACAGGAGTCGATTTATCCGATAAAGCGATACAAACAGCACGAGAAATGAATGACCAATTAGGTTTAAACACAAATTTTATTTGTTGCGATTTGTATGATTTACCTTATCATTTAAACGAGCAATTCGACATTGTATTCACCAGTTATGGCACTATTGGATGGCTACCAGATTTAGATAAATGGGCTAAAATAGTATCTCAATTTCTAAAACCTAACGGAAGATTTATAATGGCTGATTTTCATCCAGTGGTTTGGATGTTTGACAACGATTTTGCAACAATTTTTTACAGTTACTTTAATATTGAACCTATTATTGAAGAAGAAACTGGAACCTATGCAGATAAAAATGCCCCTATGGAAGCCAAAACCATCACTTGGAATCATCCTACCTCAGAAGTTTTGAATGCATTAATTTCAAATGGAATTCAACTAAATTCATTCAATGAATACGATTATTCACCATACAATTGTTTTAATCAAACCGAAGAATTTGAACCAAAAAAATACCGAATAAAACATTTAGAGAATAAAATTCCAATGGTGTATTCTATAGTAGCAACAAAAAAATAGTCTTCAGTTTTCAGTGGCAGTATTCAGTAAACAGTGTTCAGCAAACAGTGTTCAGCAAACAGTTTTCAGTGGCAGTGTTCAGCAAACAGTGTTCAGTTTGTGGTAAACCAGATATATCATACTATATACAATTTAAAAACTAAAAAATGAAAAACATATTCAATCCAACTGACAACGAAGAATTAATCGCAAGAATAGAAAAATTGACTCCTGAAACAAAGGCTTTATGGGGAAAAATGAGTATTGATCAAATGTTATCACACTGTATTGCTCCTATTGATATTGCTTTTGGTACGCAAACAATCAAAATGCCTTTTTTAATGGGTTTATTAGGTAGAATGATGAAAAAGAAGTGGCTGAATGCTCCTGAGTTCAATAAAAATTCACCTACAGCAAAAGAGTTTATCAGAATAAACAGTTATGATTTTGAAAAAACCAAACAAGAACTCATAGAAAAAACAAGAAAGTTTCAAGACGGAACTAAAGTCATAAAATTAGAAGTACATCCATTTTGGGGTAAACTTTCAACCGAAGATTGGAATAATTTACAATGGAAACATTTAGACCATCATTTGAGGCAATTTGGGGTTTAAATAAAAAAGGTTTCAAGAGTTAGAAAACTTGAAACCTTTTTTTAAGAAATTTATCTTTCTGAATATTCTTCCATATCTAAATCTTTATCAAATGGACTTTTTGTAAAAGGATAAACCGTTTGCTTTACATATCCTTTAGGAAAATACGTTTCTAGCAGTCCTGTATCCTTTGGCCATTCATCTTTTGGCAAATAATAAGTCCCAAAAATCATATCTATAAAAGGAAAAATTGTAGCGAAATTTTTACCATAATGCTTCGGATCCTTACAATGATGCCAATGATGGTATTGTGGTGTTGCAAAAATATACTTTAAAAAACCAAAATTAATTCTAGTATTAGCGTGTATAAGCACCGCGTGTATGGCCATAAAAATAACATAAACATTGAAAGTTATAGTCGAAAACCCTAATACATATAAAGGAATAAACACCATAGAACGAGTGATAAAAATATCTATAAAATGGGTTCTTGAACCTGCCAACCAATCCATATTTGACGTCGAGTGATGAATCGAATGAAATCTCCATAAAAAATGATGCGTATGAAAAATTCTATGTGTCCAATACTGAAATACATCTGTTATAAAGAAAGCTAAAAATAGCTCTACACCAAAAGGCAATGATTGTATAAACTCATGAATTCTATCTAATCCTAAACCTCCAAAAAATAACTTAGCTGGCTTTTGCGTAATAATCCCGAAAAACTGAATAAACAGGTGACTTATGGTAAAATACAATAAATCTGTACGCCATTCTTCGTGAAAAGTAGGTTGGTCTTTTCGCTTAGGAAAAACCATTTCGATAGGAATGAAAATAACAGCCATCAAAAATAAATCTAAAATTAGCCAATCTAAACCTAGATGATAAGCTGATTTATCAACTTCGCTGGGATCAACATCAAACCCGCCAAAGAAAATGGTCGCTGTACAAAATAAAATCCCTATCAAAGAAAGTTTTTTCTTATTACTTAAATAAAAACTCAACACAGCAAAAAGCAATGCTGCAATAATACATCCTATAAGCAATCCTTTCATTGACTCACCTGTATAAACCTCTCTAAAAGCTGGTGTGGTAAGTTGTTCTGGATATTTAAAACACAAAACTCCTAAAAAAGTTAATACTCCTAAAAATATAGATATATAACCACTAATAATGCCCTCCCCAAATTTTACTGTACTCTTTACTTCCATTCTGCTTGTTTATTATTTTTTGCGAATATATAAAATCATTTAAATTCAAATTAGATAAAACTATTTATTTAATAGATTACCTTTGCAAAAATTTCTTCCTTAGTATGAGAATTGATATTATCACTGTTTTACCAGAACTAATGCAAAGTCCTTTTGACGGTTCTATTATGAAGAGAGCTATTCAAAAAGGATTAGTAGAAGTTCATTTCCATAATTTAAGAGAATATACAACAGATAAGCGCCGAAGTATAGACGATTATCAGTTTGGTGGTGGTGCTGGAATGGTAATGATGATTGAACCTATAGACAAGTGTATATCAAAATTGAAAGAAGAACGTCACTATGACGAGGTGATTTATATGACACCTGATGGCGAAACATTACGTCAACCACTAGCTAATAAGATGTCTATGTATGAAAACATTATTATCTTGTGTGGGCATTACAAAGGTGTTGATCAACGTGTCCGCGATATGCATATTACAAAAGAAATCTCCATAGGTGATTATGTGTTAAGTGGTGGTGAAATTGGCGCTATTGTATTATGTGATGCTTTAATTCGCTTAATCCCTGGTGTTTTAAGCGATGAAACTTCGGCATTGACTGATAGTTTTCAAGATAATTTACTCTCTCCTCCTATTTACACACGTCCAGCTGAATATAAAGGAATGAAAGTTCCAGATGTTTTATTAAGCGGACATCAAGCTAATATAGATAAATGGCGAGAAGAAATGGCATACGAGCATACAAAGAATAGAAGGCCTGATTTATTATAGTGTTCAGTCACAGTTATCAGTATTCAGTAGAGAAACTGATAACTAAATACTGAAAACTGCGACTAAAAATTTCTTATCTCAAATTTTTTATTATCTTTGCACCCACATTTGACCAACCTCTGGCGAAAACCGTGAATGTTGCTCAGATTTAATCCATAATATTAAAAAAAATGGCAAGTTTATTAGATTTCGTAAACAACGAATTATCTGCAAAGAAAGATTTCCCTGCATTTGGTGCTGGTGATACTATCACTGTGTACTATGAAATTAAAGAGGGTGAAAAAACAAGAACTCAGTTCTTCAAAGGAGTTGTAATCCAAAGAAGAGGAACTGGAGCTACTGAAACTTTTACAATCCGTAAAATGTCAGGTGCTGTAGGTGTAGAGCGTATTTTCCCAGTGAATATGCCAGCTTTACAAAAAATCGAAGTTAACCAATATGGTAAAGTTCGTAGAGCTCGTATCTACTACTTTAGAGACCTTACTGGTAAAAAAGCAAAAATCAAAGAAAGAAGAAGATAATCTACTTTCTAAAGTGCATAAAAAAAATCCCGATAACCTCGGGATTTTTTTTTATATCTTCTTGAGTACGTAAGTCACTATTCCCCAAATAACAAATTGATTGTCTTCTGTAATGTAAATTGGCTCAAAATCATCATTTTCAGGAACAAGACAAACAATTTGCTTTTCTATCTTGATGCGTTTAACTGTAAACTCACCATCAACACAACAAACCACTATTTTATTATTTGCAGGCTCTAAACTTCTATCAATAACCAAAATATCACCATCACTTATCCCTGCCCCTATCATCGAATTACCACTCGCTTTTGCATAAAAAGTAGCCGATTTATTTTTAACCACAATTTGGTCTAAACTTATGCGAACTTCATCAAAATCTGCCGCAGGCGATGGAAATCCCGCTTTAATTCCTGACGAAACAAAAGGCATATCCATTGAATTTTCTGTATCAGGAATAAAAAAATGTATTTTTTTCGAATCTAACATTTCACAATCAGCATTTCATTAACATTTGTTGTACATCTCTTAGACAAATGATTTTGTTTCATTTTCCAAGTTCTTTCTAAATCTTGATTTCCTATTTTGATCTTTCTCTCACCAGTCTTCAACCTGAAAGTATCCATCACTTTCATTAACTTCTCGTGTTTAGGATTTTCTTCTTCAAACAAATGAAACTGTTTTTGATCTTGAGTGATAATTTCTGTCAGAATAATTCCTGCTTTAGTATAACTTACTCCTTCTTCAAAAATCGCTTGCAAACCTTCAACAGCTTTTTGACTTAAAGTAAGTGCTGATTGTGTAGCAAATGGAATTGTTTTATAATTAGACAAATAGGAATTCCTTCTTTCTTTTACATCGCATTTTTTTAATACAAAAACAGAAATACCATAACAGCAAGATTTTTGCTTTCTAAGTTTTTCTGAAGCTACTGTAGCAAAAGTAGAAATTCGCTCTTTTATTTCTTCAAAATTATGTATGGCTTTTTCAAAACTTCTTGTAACAGCTATACCTTTCTTAGTTTCCAATGGTGTTTCTAACATTAGCACACTTTCTCCCATTAACTCTAAACGCAGTCTTTCTCCAACAACCCCCATTATTTGCTTAATATAAGAAAAATGTTCTTGCTGAGTAAAATCATAAGCAGTCACAATTCCTTTAGCCTTACATTTTTTCGACAACCTTCTACCTATACCCCAAACATCTTCAATTTTAAGCCATTTCAATGCTTTTATTCGTTTTTCTTCCGTATCTATAACATAGACACCTCCAGTTCGTTCTTTAAACTTTTTAGCAATAGCATTAGCTACTTTCGACAATGCTTTGGTTTTTGCAAAACCTATACAAACTGGAATACCCACCCATTTTTGAATACGCTGCTTCATTTGCAAACCATAGTCAGCATAATCAACAATAGAAATATGATTAAAATTCAAAAACGCCTCATCAATACTATACACCTCAACATTTGGAGTAAAATCTTTAAGAACATCCATAACACGAGCGCTTAAATCACCATATAAAGTATAGTTTGAAGAAAAAACTTTCACTTCATTATTACGCAACAATTCTCTGTATTGAAATTCAGGTGCGCCCATAGGAATCCCTAACACTTTCGCCTCTTCACTACGTGATATAACACAGCCGTCATTGTTTGACAAAACAACAACGGGTTTATTTGCAAATTGTGGCTGAAAAACTCGCTCACAAGACACAAAAAAATTATTACAATCAACTAGTGCGTACATAAAATATTAGATAATAAATCCAACTACATCTTCAATCTTCATTCTTCCAAAGCTTGCTAAATGGACACTGAGTGTCACACTGAGCTTGTCGAAGTGGCTCTCGAAGTGCCAAAGCACCATCTTCCTACTTTCATCATTCTAATACAAAAGTAAAAAATATAAAAATGCCCTGTTGATATTTTGATTATAAAAAAAGACCCCTACTATTTAAAGAAGAGGTCTTTTTAGTGGTTTATAGATTATTTAATAGATTATTTTCCTTGTAGTAGTTTCATCATTAACCAAAACTACCTTTACTAAAAACACATCTGAAACAGGTTTTAATCCATCTAACACAAATTCATTTGCATAAATATTTTCATAGTTCATTATTCTTTTTCCAAGCACATCATAGACTGCAATTTCTTTTATTTTTTCAGTTGATGATTTAACTATAACTTGATCTGCAACATAAACTTTTATATCATTTACATTATTTTCATTACTTGATGATTTATCAATGTATTTTAACACAAATCGATTATCAACTTTTCCTTTATCCGCTTTAAAACTATAAGGTTTACTTCTCAAATTATGAGTTACATTAAGCAATTTATCTTCTAACAAAATAGCTTGTGAAGAATTTGCAAATAAACCATCTACTGCTCCAATACCAATTTGATAATCGCCACTTTGCGGAACCATTATTCCTACAGGAACTCTATCCTGATCAGAAAAAGGCAATGCTTTTCCTTGAATAGTTAGCATTTCATTATTAAGCAAAGAATAAATATTAAAACTCATTTTCTCATCAGTTTTAGCATCATATAATCTATCAGATTGATCTGTAGCTCCATCTATATAACCTATAAGTGTTCTTACATTAGATCTATTTGAAGCATTGATTATATCCAACCAAATTCTATTTTTTTCATAAACTACATTATTAGCTGAACCACCTCTGAAAAAATTACTATTATCATAAGCTATATTAGAAGCGTTCCTTCTCATAGAATTATTAAAGCTTACTGTTCCAGGCGTAGATGCCGAATTATTCATAAGCACAAAGAATCCTTGACCAGAAGCAATATTTCCATTAAACACTCCAGGACCAGCATTTGTACCACCTAAATTATAGGTATGATAATCTGCTGGAGTATAATTATACCCAAAATCAGCATAAAAAGGATCAGCTTGCATATTACTTGGCAATGTCCCATGAGACCATAATTTCACATAACCTGCTATGTTTGTATTTGCAGTCAAAAATTTATCTGCATTTAATGATGACGGATAAGGATTCCCTATTAAATTCCAGTTATCGTCATCTGCTGTTACAGTTACTGTAGAACCTGTACCATTTACATAGGTATAATTCGCACCATTATAGGTATCTCTACTTATGGCAGAGGTAATATTTCCATTGTTAGGAATTCCAATAATGGTAGAAGTTAATATTGCTGGAACAGTTGCTGAAAATGCATTTGGTCCACGAACAATATACCCTTTACCTAAAACCATATTTTCTGTAGTATTAGACCAATCTCCAAAATTACTTGCATAAGGTCTAGTCCTTGACGGAAGCCATTTATACAAATAATTAGAAGTAGTTCCTGGAGATATTGATCCTAATGAAAAACTAGCTACTGGTGATGACCAATAAACATAATCATCGCGTCTTATATTTACGTTTCTCAAATGTTGAATATTACCTGTATTAGTTACATTATTTATTTGAACCAAATTAGAACTATTATTCAATCTAAACAATCCATTAGGTTCAACTGTAATTTTATCAGTAACTACTAAATTGTTTGTTGAAAAAATATCCAACAAAGCATTATCTCGTACTTTTAAATTATAACATACTCCATTATAACTTGTCCCTGAAATTATAGCATCATTTGGAACATCTTGAATATCTACACAATCTAAATTAGTAGGTACTCCTACAGGTGTCCAGTTATTAGCTTTGTTCCAATCAGTATCTACAGATCCATTCCAAATCTTATTTGAACCATTTATTGTAACTGTCGTATTATCAATTTCAGTTTGAGTTTGACCGTTACAAAATGTGTATGTAACAGCTGCAGTATAGGTAGTTGTTACAGCAGGATTTACATTTATCACATTAGTACTAGTTGCTATAGGTGTTCCTGTTGCAGTAGGACCTAAATACCAATTAATTGTGGTTAAAGATGCTCCTGAAGGAGTAAATCTCCAAGCTTCATTTGTGGTTGTCCAGTCTGGATCAAGTACATTTCTATTAGGTGGAACCGTAGCAATTGTTCCTGTATCATTTTGAATTCCTATAACAGCATTTCCTTCATTCCAAGTTGCACAAACATTTTTTTCTCTCACATATACTTCGATAACATTTGTATTTTCATACAAAACTATCATACCTGTATATAGGCTCGAATTACAAGCAGTCGAGTACATAGGCACGTTTTCCCAAGAAGCAACAAGTGCTCTACAGCCTGAATTTAAAGTAATAAGTTCCCAACCTATACTTTTAATTCCAGGAGCATTAGGATCTATATCATGAAAAACTCCAAAGATGGCATTTGTTATTAAAGTTGTATTAGCTGATTGAGGTAAATTTCCATTATTACCATTAACAGCATTCATATACCACAAGCAAGTCCCTCCTGGCGTATTGGTTACTGTATCAAAAGTGATTACACCATTTGAGCCAATTAAACATTTGTTATAATTATTGCCATAAAAACAGAAGTTGAAAGGCAAATTAACAATTGGAGACCAAACATCGTCTGTATTTACACTTATAGGATTTTTTAAACAACCAAATTGATATGGAGGTGCATACGGTATTGAAGAAACAGTATAAGATGTAGTTTCTCCAAGAGGTAGATATTTAGCTTCTAAATTTACACTTGAAATTCCTGTTGCGCAAGCCATAGGAGCAGGATCTGCTAGTGTAACCGAACCTAATTCACCCGCTAAAACATTAGCACATCCAAAGGTAGATGTTCCCGTTCCTGTACCAAATGTGCTACAAGTAGGTAAATCTAATTGTAAAGGTCCAATCCAACTCAAATCTGTTGAACTACATTTAGACCGCACCCAAATATAATAAATTGCTCCAGCAGTTAAACCTGTTACTGTTACACTAGTTGTCATAGTAGTTCCACTTGCTGCACCTGGAGGAATATTAGATGTAGAATAATAATAATCATAACCATTACTTGGAACTGGATTACCAGCTGTCCATCCTATAAGAACACTAGTTTGACTTTGAACATTTGTGTATATGTTAAGAGGATCACCCGCACAACTTGTACTAAAAACAAAAGATCCTATCCATGTCTTCTTGTTTGAAGCATCACAAACAGATCTAACCCATACATAATATGTAGTGTTAGCTGTCAATCCTGTTATATTTGCTGTAGTAATACCAGGACCAACAGCATATAATGGCGTAGGGGCTGCTCCAGGAGGTGTGTTACTTGTACTATAATAATATTCATATCCTGCTGCAGGAGCAGGTACAGCAGCTGTCCAATTTAATACCGCCGAAGTTCCTGTTATACTATTAATAGTTATACCTGTAGGATTACCAGCACAAGGATTTGTTTTAAAAGTAGGCAGAGCTATCCAACTTGTTTTCTCCGTAGCATTACAAATTGCTCTTACCCAGAAATAATATGTAGTATTTTCAGTTAAACCAGTAAGCGAAGCACTCGTACTCATAGTTGTTGTTCCTATTGATGACGCAATTGGTGCTGTACCAGTAGTATTGTAAAAATACTCATATCCATTAGTAGGGGCTGGAGAGCCTGATAACCAAGAAACGGTAGCTGTTGTACTTCCAAGAAAAGTAACCGCTAAAGTATTTGGATATCCAGCGCAAGGCAAAGTTGTAAATGTAGGCAATGCTACCCAACTACTTTGGTTTGTACCGCAATTAGATCTAACCCAAAAGTAATATATTGTTTCAGGAGTCAATCCAGTTAAATTAACACTAGCTACACCAGAGGCAACACTTCCTGTTGGTGTAGTTGTAGCTATAGGTGCTATTCCTGTTGTATTATAATAATATTGTGTTCCACTAGCAGGCAGTGGGGTTGGATTTGTCCATGAAATAGTTGCTGAATTAGGTGCAATTGAAGAAGCAGACAAACCAGTAGGAGGATTACCACAAAAAGTGTAATATATCTCAAAACGTCCCGATGCTCCATTACCGCCAGAGGTATTTGTGGCTCCATTTTTCTCACCACCTCCACCACCTCCGCCAGGCGGATTACCGATACTTCCATTACCATTTTGAATCCCAAGACCTCCAGTGCCTCCTCCAGTGCCTCCAGCGTTACCACCATTGCCTCCAGAAGTACCACCTAAAATACCGTTAGAACCATTAGTATTTATATCACCATTTGAAGCTACGCCTCCAGTACCTACAGCACCAGAGTTTGCAAAACCGCCAGTACCACCCCCAGCTATAATTGGTAATACTAATGAAGAATGATTAGCTCTTGACTGAGTACCACTTGTACCATTACCGCCAACACTAGCCGCTCCTGGGCTACCCACATCATAAGTGATTACATCCCCAGCAAATGCATTAAAAGTTTTCTCCGTGTATCCGCCGCCGCCGCCGCCACTTCCGCCGCTTGCATTCGCAGTGCTACCACCACCAGCTCCACCTGCACCCCAGATACGAATTCTAACCGCAGTAACTTCTGCTGGCAAAACAATCGTTTTTCCAGTACCGGGAGTATTGTCAGAAAAATTTTGAGATAAAACATCCAAAGAGGACATCAAAGTTAATAAAGTTAAAAAATGTCCTATCCGAAGTACATTTAATAACTTCATCGTTTTAAAGTAGTTTTTTTTCATAAGAATAAGTTTTTGGATTTTTTAGTAATTTTGAGTACAATATAAGATTTTTTTTTATAATTAACTAAAAAACAAAATATTAACAATAAAAATGCTACTTAAAAAAATAATCATCACATCTAAACACCTCTTAAATTAAGCAATAATAAGCTCTAATAAATTATTATACGAAATCCACATTATCAACATATTTGCTGTAAAAAATTGAAAAATCATCAAACACCGTTAAAAACAAATTCAATGTGAGATAAACACCAAAGATTAAAACGGGGATACTTCCAAAACTTTGGGATAACCGCTGACGAATAAATTTCAATAGAAATAATAAAAAACTAATCTATTATTTTGTAGATTGATAATTAAATCCTCTCAAAATATAAATATATCAATTCTATCATTTTCATATCTAATCCTACATCTTTTCTTACTGATTTTCTTATATTTGCTTTGCTTTTAAAATCATTACTCAAAATCACTAAAATATCAATATATAGCTTTTAATTTTTTTTCAATGACACAAAAATCAACGATTCATTACACCTTAACGGATGAAGCTCCGATGCTAGCTACACATTCGTTTTTACCTATAGTACAAGCATTTACTAAATCAGCTAACATTGACATTCAAATTCGCGATATCTCATTAGCAGGTCGTATTTTAGCTAATTTTCCTGAATTTTTAAAAGAAGAACAACGTATTGCTGATGCTTTAACTGAACTAGGCGAATTAGCCACTACACCTGAGGCTAACATCATCAAATTACCAAACATTTCGGCTTCCATCGTACAATTAAAAGAAGCGATTTCAGAATTACAAGCGCACGGTTTTGCCGTTCCTAATTATCCTGAAGAGCCACAAAACGAAAACGAAAAAAATATCAAAGCAAAATATGCTAAAGTGTTAGGATCTGCTGTAAATCCTGTTTTACGTGAAGGAAACTCCGACCGTCGTGCACCTAAAGCCGTAAAAAATTACGCTAAAACAAACCCTCATCGTATGGGAACTTGGTCAAAGGACAGTAAAACATCTGTAGCACATATGAATACTGGTGATTTTTATGGCACTGAAAATTCTACGACTGTAGAAAATGACGGAAAATTTAGAATCGTATTTACTGGAAATGATGGTTCTTCAAAAGTTTTGAAGGATTTTTCGAACTTAAAAGCAGGAGAAGTTATCGACTCTTCGGTAATGAATCTTTCAGCTTTGAAAGTTTTTGCAAAAGAAGCTATCGCACAAGCTAAAGAAAAGAATGTATTATTATCAGCGCATTTAAAAGCTACGATGATGAAGGTTTCTGACCCAATTATTTTTGGAGCTATTGTGGAAACTTTTTTTGCGGATGTTTTTACAACTTATGCTGATACATTTAAATCATTAGATATAAATCCAAATAACGGATTACAAGATTTATACGCAAAAATTACAGGTCACACTCAAGAAACTGAAATCAAATCGGCTATTGATGCGGCTTTAGCAAACGGACCGCGTGTAGCTATGGTAAACTCAGATAAAGGAATTACCAACTTCCACGTTTCTTCAGATGTGATTGTAGATGCTTCAATGGCAGCATTAGCTCGTAGTGGCGGTAAAATGTGGAACAAGGAAGGTAAAGAAGAAGATACTGTTTGTATTATTCCAGATCGTACTTATGCAGGTTTTTACCAAGCGGTTGTAGATGATATGATTGCTAATGGCGCATTAGACCCAAAAACAATGGGAACAGTTCCTAACGTAGGTTTAATGGCACAAAAAGCTGAAGAATACGGTTCGCACGACAAAACTTTCCAAATGGATGCTAACGGAACTGTAAATGTAGAGGATGAAAACGGTACTGTTTTATTAACCCAAAAAGTAGAGGCTGGCGACATCTTCAGAATGTGTCAAACGAAAGATGCTCCTATTCAAGATTGGGTTAAATTAGCAGTTACTAGAGCGCGTTTATCTGATACTCCTGCCATTTTCTGGTTAGACAAAGATCGTGCACACGATAACCAAATGATTAAAAAAGTAGAAAAATATTTAAAAGATTTTGATACAACTGGTTTAGACATTCGCATTATGGATGTAAAAGATGCAATGGCTGAAACTTTAAAAAGAATACGCGAAGGAAAAGACACAATTTCTGTTTCTGGGAATGTATTACGCGACTATTTAACAGATTTATTCCCTATTTTAGAATTAGGAACTTCTGCTAAAATGTTATCTATCGTTCCTTTAATGAATGGTGGTGGTTTATTTGAAACCGGTGCAGGAGGTTCGGCTCCTAAACACGTAGAGCAATTTGTGGAAGAAGGTTATTTACGTTGGGATTCTTTAGGTGAGTTCTTAGCTTTACAAGCTTCTTTAGAGCATTTAGCACAAACACAAAACAATGCTAAAGCACAAATTTTAGCCGATACTTTAGATGAAGCAAATGCTTTATTCTTAGCTAACGACAAATCACCAGCTCGTAAAGTAGGTGAAATTGATAATAGAGGTTCACACTTCTACTTATCGTTATATTGGGCACAAGCTTTAGCAAACCAATCGAAAGATGCTGATTTAAAAGCTACTTTTGCTCCAATTGCAGAGGAAATGACTGCCAACGAAGCTAAAATTGATGCGGAATTAATTGCTGCTCAAGGAAAATCTCAAAATATAGGTGGTTACTACCAGCCTTCTTTTGAATTAACCGACAAAGCAATGCGTCCGAGCGAAACTCTAAATAGTATTTTAGCTAAATTAAACTAACATAAAGCGACCTGTAGGTCGCTTTTTTTATCTGTAAACTTTAAATTTTCAAATAAAAAGCATTAGCACAAAAAACCAACTCGATTACATTTTTTGAAAAGTGTAAAAATCTAAATCGTAACTATTCAGAGCAAGTTATATAAATGACAATCCCGAAGCTTCTGGATTGTCATTTTAAGTTATTCAAGTCAATAAAGAAATATCTGAATAGTCAGAAAATTGATAGGCTGAATAGTTACTCTAAATCTATCTATTACTTTAACATTTTATTCACATTAAATCTTGTAACTAAAAAACAAAAAAAATGTCTAATAACTTGTCTAAGAAAACATCAAAATGAAAGCAGTAATTTGCACAAAATACGGTCCACCTAGTGTGTTACAACTAGAAGAAATCAAAAAACCTATTCCTAAAAAAGATGAGCTATTAATTAAAGTTAAAACCTCAGCAGTAAATTCGGCTGACATTCGTGTTAGAGGTCTTGCAGTAGAAGGTTTTATGAAAATAATAATGAGACTCGTTTTAGGTTTTAACAAACCTCGGAAACCAATATTAGGAGTTGTTTTTGCTGGAATCGTTGAAGAAATTAACAATGAAACATCTCAATTTAAAATTGGTGATAAAGTTTTCGGTATGACTGGAATGAAATTTAGCTCTAATGCAGAATACTTAACTATAAAAGAAAATGCTGCAATACTGTCAATGCCAGATACTGCCACATTTGAAGAAGCAGTTGCATTACCTTTTGGAGGAACCACCGCAATCTACTTTTTAGAAAAAGCAGGAATTATGGAAAAAAAAGAAATAAAAGTACTTATTTATGGAGCATCTGGAGCTGTTGGAACATCTGCTGTACAAATAGCAAAAATTTATAATGCTAGAGTGACTGCTGTATGTAGCAAACCAAATACCTCTTGGATCAAAGAATTAGGTGCTGACGAAATATGGGCTTATGATGAAAAACCAATTGAAGAAATCACTTCAAAATTTGACATCATTTTTGATTGTGTGGGGAAAATGGATAAAAAAATAGCAAAGAAATTACTTTCATCTTCTGGCAAGTTCGTAACTGTAGATAGCCTGGATGTTGCAAAAGAAAGTAAAACCCATCTTGAATTACTTAAAAAATGGTTTGAACACAAGAAAATAAAAAGCATCATTGATAAAATTTTCCCATTAGAAGAAATAATTCAAGCTCACGAATATGTAGATAAAGGGCATAAAAAAGGGAATGTAATTATAACTATCGAACAATAGTTATTTATTATTTTTGCAATGAAATTTAAAAACACAAATTAAATTATAAATCCTCAGAATAAATTTAGGATATAAATCCTCTTTTATCCTATAAATTTTAAACAAAAATGACAAACAAACTAGTTTACCTCTGCATCTTATTATTAGGTCCAATTGTATTGGCTCAAGAAAAATTCACTATTAGCGGAATCGTCACAGATTCAAAATCAAACGAAACCATTATTGGAGTTACTTTAAAAATTGAAGAGAGAAATCAATTCATTTCGACAAATGAATATGGTTTTTACTCCATCACATTACCTAAAGGGAATTACACTATAGTTTCTAGCTATGTTGGTTACAATGTAAAAGAAGAAAAAGTAAATCTCACAGAAAACACTAAACTCAATATTAAACTTGAAGAATCAAGCAAAGAACTTCAAGAAGTAGTAGTTACAGGCGACAAAGTTAGAGCAAACATTAGAAAACCTGAAATGAGTGTCAATAAACTTAGTATAGCTACTATTAAGCAAATGCCTGTTGTATTAGGAGAGGTAGATATTATCAAATCACTATTATTTCTTCCAGGTGTTACGAATGCTGGTGAAGGACAATCTGGGTTTAATGTTAGAGGTGGTGGTGCTGACCAAAATTTAGTACTCCTTGACGAAGCTACTGTATATAATTCTTCCCACGTATTTGGTTTTTTCTCTGTGTTTAATCCAGATGCCATTAAAGATTTAAAACTTTATAAAGGAGGAATACCAGCAAGATTTGGAGGCAGAGCGTCATCGGTTTTAGATATTTATCAAAAAGATGGAAACAGTAATAAGTTTTCTATGAATGGCGGTATAGGTCTAATCACAAGCCGATTACTTGCAGAAGGTCCTATTGTAAAAGAGAAAGGATCATTTTTAGTAGCTGGTCGTGGTTCTTACGCTCATTTATTTCTAAAACTTACAAACAATAAAAACGTAGCCTATTTCTATGATTTGAATACGAAATTGAATTACAAACTAAATAAAAATAATAACTTATATTTATCTGGATATTTTGGTCGAGATGTTTTTTCACTAAATAAAACATTTTCAAATACCTATGGTAATTCCACATTAAACATGAGATGGAATCATCTTTTCTCAGACAAATTATTTTCAAATCTTTCATATATATACAGTGACTATTATTATGGATTAACGCTTGATTTCGTTGGATTTGATTGGACATCTGGCATTCAGAATTATAATTTAAAATATGACTTCAAACATTATTTATCTGACAAAACAAAATTAAGTTATGGTTTTAACGGAATTTACTATGTTTTTAATCCTGGACTAATTGAACCCAATAACGAGCAATCTTCAATAAACAGAAAACAATTAGATAAAAAATATGCCTTTGAACGCGCAATCTATATAGATGCTGAACAAAAAATTGATGAGAAAATTTCAATTTCGTACGGTCTAAGATATAGTTTGTTTTACAGATTAGGAAGTTCTAACGTTAATTACTACAAAGACAATAATCCTGTAGCCTATGATGAAGAACTAAAAATATACGAAAAAGCAAAACCAATAGCTACCGAACGTGTTGGCTCAAATAAAGTAATTGCAGACTACAACTATCTTGAACCTAGATTTGCGATGAGTTATGAAATAAATAAGAATCAATCGGCTAAAATAAGTTATAACAGAATGGTTCAATATTTACAGTTAATATCGAATACTGCCTCTCCTACTCCACTCGATGTTTGGACGCCAAGTGACAACTATATTAAACCACAAATAGCAGATCAAATTGCCCTGGGATATTTTAACAATTTTAAAGATGATAAATATACCCTTGAGTTAGAAACATATTATAAAGGTGTTCAAAACCGTATGGATTATATAGACGGCGCCGATTTAATTGCCAACGAAGCAATCGAACAAGTTATCCTAAATGGTAGAATGCGCTCTTACGGTTTAGAAATGTTATTACGTAAAAACACAGGAGCTTTTACAGGTTGGATAGCATATACATTATCAAAATCTGAACAACAAACCTCTGGAAGAACCGCTACCGAAGTAGGAATAAACAATGGCAACTGGTACCGTTCTGCTTATGACAAAACACACAATTTAGCAGTTACGGGTAGTTACAAATTAAATGAAAAATGGACTTTTGGAGCAAATTTCACCCTACAGTCTGGTCAACCAGTTACCTATCCTACAGGAAAATATATATATCAAGGAATAACAGTACCAAGTTATGGCGCAAGAAATGAAGATAGACTTCCACTTTACCATCACTTAGATATATCGGCTACCTTAACTCCTAGAAAAAACAGTTCAAGAAATTGGAAAGGTGAATGGGTATTTAGCATCTATAACCTTTACAGTCGAAAAAATGCTGCTTCAATAAGCTTCAGACAAAATGCTGAAACAGGTACAAATGAAGCTGTTAAACTTTCTATATTTGGTATAGTTCCATCTGTTTCTTACAACTTTAAATTTTAAAAAAATGAAAAAAATATTTTTAATAATTGCCTCAATCTTTTTCCTTGTTAGTTGCCAAGATGTTGTTGATATCCCTTTAAAAAATGGAGAGCCCAAATTAGTCATTGATGCTAGCTTAAAATGGCAAAAAGGTACAACCGGAAGTACTCAAACCATAAAATTAAGTCTAACAAATGACTTTTATTCAAATCAACCGTCCCCAGCAACTGGAGCAACTGTTCAGGTTTTAAATAGTAGCAATACTGTTTTTAACTTTACTGAAAATAGTTCAGGCACTTATATTTGCACTAATTTTGTTCCCGTAATTGATGACACCTATACTCTAAAAGTTTCGTATAAAGGTGAAGTATATTCATCAAACAATAAACTAATTGCAACACCTCCAATTTTGAATTTCCAACAAGAAAATGTTCCTGGTTTTGGTGGTAAAGAAGAAATCCAAATAAAATTCTTTTATCAAGATAATGGCAGTCAAGACAATTATTATTTAGTTGGAGCTATAGATCCTAATGTTAAGACCCCTCGATTTGGGGCCATCAAGGATGAATTTTTTCAAGGAAATATTATGTTTGGTCTGTATAGAGAAGATACCACCAAGCCTGGTGACAATTTTAAGTTCTCGTTACAAGGAATGACACTAGGATATTTCAATTATATGAGAAAATTACTTGAAATTTCTGGTGCACAAGGGGGTGGTAATCCATTTGCAACACCTCCAGCTACTTTGAGAGGAAATATCATTAATACTTCAAATAATGACAACTATCCTTTAGGATATTTTCATTTGTCGGAAATTGATGAAAAAAATTACATAGTACAATAAAGTTCAAAATATTGCTTTATTAAGGTTTGTATTTTCTGAGTAACAAAGAAAATACAAACCTTTTTTTAAAAAATATTTTTTTTCTGCAACCTTTTTCAATTGTGTCATCTTATAATAAATCAAATAGAAATATGAAAAAATTAAGTTTATTATTAGCAAGCATCAGTTTACTGCTTACAAATTGTCACAATGATGATGAAATGATTAACAACCCTGTGAATACAACACATACTAATGTTTACATTGCAGGAAAAGAAAACAATACCATTTGTTATTGGAAAAACAATGTTAAGTATAACTTACAACTACCAGACCCCACAAAAGAATATGAAATAAAAAAAATGATAATTGAAAATAATAATGTTTATATTCTAGGTTATTCTCCAACTAATGATCCTCTGCAGAAGAATTTTTATTTTTGGAAAAATGGAGCTTTAATAGATTTACAGACTTACTTAAATCCAAGCCTTTTTAACGCAAACTATCATAGTGTAAAAGATTTTGATGTTCAGGGTGACGATATATATTTTTCTGTCTTTTTTGCTCAATTTCCTGGTCAACACAATACCCAATATAAACTATATACCTTTAAAAATCAAGTTGCCTCATTTGTAAAAAACTTTGGCATTGCTTATCCAACCGATTTTCATGAAGATTCTAAAATCAGAAGGTTCGGCAATGATACTTACACAACTATTTCTAATGTTTTAGAAAGCTCTCTTAGTGAAAGTATTGAAGGTTTTTTTAAAAACAATACTTTTTATGATTTAAAATATGATTTTCAAAAAGTTCAAGAAATGAATTTTTTAAATAATCAATTATATATTTTTGGCACTCCTAAATCTTTACTAACCACTCCACAATCAATGTATATGAATACTATAACTGGAAATAAAACAACTTTCACGTCTAATATACCAACGGGAAATTTTGAATCTGACAATGGAAATTTATATGTATCAAATAATAAAAATGTTTTCAAAAATGGCACCTATTTATTTTCAGCACCTAACAATCAAGAAATTAGAGACGTGAAAATCCTAAACAATAACAGCTATTTAATCACTAAAGAAACTGGTACCAATAAACCTGTTTTATTAATTAATTCGATACCAAATTTTGAAGTTAATATTCCAAATAGTTCATTTGAACAAGTTGTAGTTACCAATTAATATAAAAAATAATGAGTCAACCCATAGACTGGCAACATATTTATAAACAACAATCCCCAAAACTATTGGGGATTTGTCGCAGATATATAAAAGAAATTTCAATTGCAGAAGATATTATACAGGATGCATTCATCATTGCTATACAAAAAAACGAAGTTCTAAAAAATAAACAAGCATTATTGCCTTGGCTTACCAAAATAGTAATTAACCAAAGTTTACAATACTTAAGAAAAAACAAACAATTAATAAGCATTGAAGATGAAACTGCACTAACTGACAAAATGAACTTAGAAATGGAATCGAAAGAAATATACCAACAGAGTGCAATCTTAGCTTCTTCCTTAGATGCAAATGATATTGTGGAAGCAATAGACAAACTTCCTATTCATCATAAAACAGTTTTTAATATGTATATGATTGATAATTATTCTCATAATGAAATAAGCAATGTACTTAATATACCAATAAACACCTCAAAATCGCATTTACTCCGTGCAAAAACTGCTTTACAAAAATTTTTATCAGAAAAAGCTGCTACAAAAGAAGTCAATAACAAAAAAAGAAGATTAATAGTAATCCTATTTTATTTTGGATTAAGTGATTATATGTTTTCAATGTTTTATAAAAAATCATTTAAGAATTTTGAAATCCCGCTTTCAAAACCTGTTGAAAGCAACAATATTTTTTCTTCAAAATTAAGCTTTACTAAGTCACCTTCCTTTTTAAAATCATCTGCAGGACTATTTACTATAACAGGCGGAACTCTAGCTACTCTCTTAATAATTTATAATTTAAATACAATCTCTTTTCAGAAGAAAGAAAAGGTCAAAGAAAATAAAATCGTCGTACAAACAAATAAGGAGAAAAAAAACAAAATAACTAATCATACAAAAAGTTTATATGCCAAAAACAGTAACAGTAAAGAAATTAAACCTAATCAAGTTATACAAACATATCTCAAAAAAAACTTAAAAAAAGAAAATGAAATCACAACTATAGGTACAAAACAAAATGTTCAAGAAGCAATTACTGAAAACATTTCAAACAAAGAAATTAAAAAAGATACTTTAACAACAAAAGAAAACCAAGCTCCGGTAATAGTAAAACGAAAAAGAAAAATAATTAAAAGAGATACCATATATGTTGAAAAATAACTTTTTGCTTTTTATTTTGATTGTTCCTTTACTTACAATTGCTCAAATCAAAAAAACACAACGAGATACCATCTATATTTATGAAGACGAACTTGTACACGATACTATTTTTATAAAAAAAACAGATAGTTTGAGAATTTTAAATGATGTAAACTCTCAAAAAACTGATTTACTGTTGCATAAAAAAAACAAGGTAATTAAACTCCCCGTTAAAAACATTGAGATTAAAAATCAAAATGATTGGACAATTCAATTATGTTTACATTCAGGAATAAATCAAAGCTCACTTTTAAAAGAGTATGGTGGAGAAAATGAATATAAAACTGGACTTAATTGCACTATAAAAAAATCATTATTTAAAAAACTGCAATTAGGGATTGGAGTTACTATGTATTATGTTTGGAATCCTTTTGAAATAAATTCAGAAACAAATAAATCAAGTTTGGAAGGATATTACTTTGACAATAGTAATTACCCAATGATGTTTGATAATTTCAAAGAAAATCATATTTCTTACAAATTCCCAATTCAATTATACTATCAAGCAACTAATTACTTAAATTTTTCAGTTGGTACTTTATTTGGAAGAGACCAATATAGTTTATTTTTTAAAAAAACAACTCAAAATTCTAATCCGCCACTTAATGCAAAAATTGAATTTAACACACAAAAAATCAATTTAGCATATTTGATTGAAGTAGAATATAAAATTAATAAAAAATGGGCATTAGGAATACATTCTAATTTTCTTGAAAACGATAAAACTATTTTTACTAATAATGTTTCTTCAACTGATAAATTCATTCTCGACAAAAAAAACATTGAAATAAATTATTATTTGCTTTTAAGATACAGATTATTTTAATTTTACTAAAAAATTAAACTCTAATGTCCTCACACCATATTGTTCGCGACGATCAGGAACCTGCTTTAATCATTGCAAACGGAGCTGAATGCTCTATTGAATTACTAAACCAATTATTAGAGTGGTCTCCTTTTGTAGTTGTGTTAGATTCTGCCATAGAAAGAGTTCTAAATTTGGAAATAAAAATAGATGTTCTTTTAGGAGATTTTGACAGAGGATTTGATGCTGAATATTATAAAGAGAAACAATATCCTTTAGAAATTGTTCATACGCCAGATCAAAACAAGACTGATTTAGAAAAAGCATTTGACTATCTCATTGAAAAAGGACATAAAGCAGCAAATGTCATCTGGGCAACTGGTAAACGCGCAGATCATACCATTACAAATATTACGAATATTGCTCGCTATCGTAATGAATTGAAAATTGTTTTATTAGATGACCATTCAAAAATATTTTTACTGCCTTCTAAATTTGAAAAATGGTATCCGGCTAACACTCCTATCTCATTAATTCCAATAGGATACGTATCAGGAATACATTCAGAGAATTTATTTTATCCATTAAAAGATGATTCTTTACAATTAGGCTATCGGACTGGCAGCAGTAATCACGTTTCCAAAGATGGGATTGTAAAGATTGAACATCGGGAAGGAGATTTAATACTAATGGAATGTTTTGACTAATTATATCTATACTCTATTGCTTTTATCACTACTACGATCATTTTATTTTCAAAATTTAGCTTTTAACTTTTTCGAATTGTTGTAACTTTTTTTAATTAGTTGAGTCATATAAGCATAATTAATCAAAATAATCATAGAGTAATCAATTAAATAACCTTTAAATAATTAAAGTACTTTATAAACTATGAAAACATTAACTTTCTTTTCTTTTCTTTTTATTAGCTTAAAATCTTTTTCTCAATTTAATAATAATATTTATTGGGTTAATTATCCTGAAAAAACTAAAAACATTGATGTACTGGGAGAAATTAATAAAGAATATTACATCTCCTATATTAACTCAGAAAAGAAAATTTCGATAAGAAAGTACAGTAAAGAATTAAAACCTTTAACAGATATTGTACTCAATATACCTCAGATAAAGAAAAATGAAACGTTTTATCAACGATCAGAAATTGTTAACCAAAAAATTTTTCATTTTGTAGCTGAATATAATGCCAAATTTAAAAAGATAGATTTATATGTGTATGTTCAAACAAATTCTGATAAGCCTGATACTGAAAAGTTTTTTTTGACAGAATACAGTTTGGCCAAGCTAAAATTATGGGGATTAAGCTTAAATTATTTTTCTAATTTTGATATAGAATTTTCAGCAGATAAAACTAAGTTTTTTACACAAACTACTGATTTTAGTAGTCTACAAGAACTGACTTTTCCTATGGATGAAAAAAGTATTTCAGTTTATGATGTGAATGATTTATCAAAAAGAATAACATCCTACCCATATCTCCCACAAAGAAGATATTATATAGATAATGATATTAAAGTTGCTAATAATGGGAATCTTTTTAAAAGTGATGTTTTTAGATTAAAAAATATTAAAACAAAAGCAGTATCAGAAAGGCAATATAAAATTATTAAATGGTCAGAGGATGATAAAAAGAGAGATTATTTAAGTTTTAAATCAGAAAGTTGCCCTATTAAATCTCTGGTTTATGATAGTTTTCAGAATGATTTTTTTGTTACAGCAACTCAATATGACTCTATAAATAATAAATATAGATTGTTTAATAATATTTATGACATTAATAGCTTAAAATTAAAGGATTCCATTAATGTAGAAATTGAATATAGACAGATTGAAAATGAATTTAAAACGGGTAATATTTTATCAATTAATAAAGATTCAAAAAACAATCTTTTAATTGTGCTTGAAAGAGCTGAACGTAATAATTCTAAATATGTTACACACAGAAATATTACTATATATTCATTAAACCTAAGTACAAAAAAAATTAAAATTATTGCTGAGATACCAATCAATGATTCTCTTCAATTTACTAAGCATTATAAATTGTTTGATATAACCAATTTAAAAACTTATTTTATCAATGATACACTTTATGTTTTATTTAGAGATTATACAAACAATGAAAAGGCTATGGCTTATTCTGATTATTCAAAAAATGACAGTATGAGTAGTAATACATCTATATATTTCCTGAAAATAAATGCAGATGAAATTTTGTCTAAACAAATATTGCTAAATGAAACGGAAGAAAAACGAAAATTATTTTATAAACTCTCAATACCAGTAGAACCTAATAAATTTTTGATTGAGGACTCGAAAAACAATCAACTTGGGATTATTACTATTAAATAGTCAATTGCAAATTAATTGCATGGGGTATTATAAAATAATTTTGATGTAGTCAAATTAATACTGAAGTGATTTAAACTTTTAAATAAAAACAAGCAGTTCAAAATTAGTAATTTAGA
>JASGCW010000153.1 GCA_030053945.1 Limnohabitans sp. | reverse complement strand
TCGTACTTTTTATTTCACTTTTTTTGAGATTTTTTCTAAATGCACAACGGGTTAACTAAATTTTTTGGAGATATTTATGGGTTCGCATATTTTTATGTTACCGGCAAGCGTAAAAAAACAGCATAGACAAAATTTTCGAAGCAAAAGACACAAAAAAGTCTGCTATTTTGCATATTATTCCAAAATAAAATTTATTTTTGCAGAAAATTAATCAAAAAAAGACAGAAAAATGATTCTGCAATTTTCAATAAAAAACTTTAGGGCATTTAAGGACAAAGCAACTTTGAGCCTTATTGCTTCTAACTATGATAAAGACACTAGAGAGCAAGAAAACATCGTAATCAATGAAAGCTTTGGACTAAGGCTTCTCAAAAGTGCAGTTATTTATGGTGCAAATGCAAGTGGCAAAAGCAAGTTGCTTGACACATTTGCATTTATGCGATACTTCGTAATCAATAGTTCAAAGGAAAGCCAAAAAGGTGAGACTATTGAAGTTGAACCTTTTAAACTAAGCACAACGTCAGAAAAAGAACCATCTGAATTTGAAATCATTTTCATTCACAAAAAAGTGCTTTATCGTTATGGCTTTGAAGCGACAACTGAACGAATTGTATCTGAGTGGCTTTATCACAAACCAAAAACAAAAGAAGTTGAACTCTTTTACAGAGAAGGAAGCACATTCAATATTCACGAACGCAGTTTCACCAAAGGAAATACTGTTGTTAAGGAAGGTCTTGTTCGAGATAATGCATTATTAATCTCTGTTGCAGCTCAATTCAATGAAAAGACTGCAATCGATGTTTTAGATTGGTTCAAAAGACTTAAAACCTTGTCAGGATTAAAAGAATCAGGCTACCGAGGTTTTACTATGGGTAAAACTGAAGACCCAAAACACAAAGTGAAAATCCTTGAATTATTGAAAGCCGCAGATTTAGGAATTCAAGATATCGAATTACAAAAACTTGACATTGAAAGTCTTCCAAAAGGAATGCCCAAAGAACTCAAGGATAAGTTAATTAAAGAAGTGCGTGAAGAAAAAAAAGAATATGTATCTGATGTGTTGACAAAGCATAAAAAATATAATGAAGAGCTAAAAGCAGTGGGAAATATTAGCTTTTCATTAGAAGAAGATGAATCGTCTGGAACTAGAAAGTTTTTCGGACTTACAGGACCTATTCTCGATGTTATTGAGAACGGTTACACTCTAGTAGTTGATGAGTTAGATTCAAAACTACATCCAAATTTGGTTTGTAAAATCGTTTCACTTTTTAACTCTAAAGAGTTTAATAAGAAAAATGCACAATTGATTTTCAATACTCACGACACAAATTTATTAAGTTCAGGTCTATTCAGAAGAGACCAAATTTGGTTTACAAACAAAAATAAATATGGAGAAGCAAAACTTTATTCCTTAGCTGACTTTAAATCAGATGAAGTAAGAAAAACAGAGCCTTTTGAAGAAAACTATATCAGGGGAAAATATGGTGCAGTTCCATTTCTTGGCTTTTTTGATAACCTAAAATTTTTATTGACAGAAAATGAAAATGAAGGACAAAAAAGCTGAACAAAAAGCAGCTAAGCAAAAGCACCTAGAACAATTAAAGGCTCAACGAAGAAAAGAACCGAGCCTAGAAAGACCTATTGCAGAATTAACAGAAAAACCTTCTATTCTTATTGTTTGTGAAGGAGAAAATACCGAACGATCTTATTTCAATCAATTTAGAATTACTTCAGCAAAAGTCAAATCTGTTGGTGAAGGGTATAATACAGTTTCGTTAGTGAATAGAGCCCTTGCTTTATCCCAACAAGGAAACTATGACCAAGTTTGGTGTGTTTTTGACAAAGACGATTTTAACGACAATGATTTCAACTCTGCAATTCAAATAGCAGAAGCCAATAACTTTGGAGTCGCTTATTCAAATCAATCGTTCGAATATTGGCTGATATTACACTTTAATGACCATCAAGGTGGTGGAATGCACAGAGATAGCTATAACGATAAAATAAACGAACACCTCAAACCATTCAAAGTAATTTATGATGGCAATGGGACAAAAATAATAGAAGAAGATTTTTTTGAATTACTTGACGAAATAGATGACAAAACGAACAGAAAAAGAGCTGCACTTGCAATGGATAGAGCAGAGAGAAATTACAATCATTTTGACCATACAAATCCAGCTAGAGAAGAATCATCAACAACTGTATTCAGACTTGTTAGAGAACTTCTGAAATATGTGCAATGACAGAACGCCAGCCGGTAACAGGGGTTTGGCAAAAGCTGGGCTTTAGTGCTAAATTCGAGCATCGGAATTCTATTGAACATTGTACTAAATTTGAACTTTAGTACTTTCTAATCCCCCACTTCGCTCTCGTGTGCTGTGAATGATTAATAAGAATTGTATTAATCAATGCTGTATAAGAGATGATGGTAGTTCCAGCGGTATCGGTTTTCAAGAACAGGTATCAAACCACTTTCGTAGATAGTAATTGACACGTGTTAAACGGTAGAAAGAAAAGCTATTAAAAATAGTAAGGTAGATATAAAGGAGACAAACGCAAGTGAACCTGTGCCGAAGTTGTGCTTTGGCGTTATTGGGGCTTTACCAATATTGCCTCAACATTTATTCTTTATTGTGCTTTAGTTAGGGCTATACGTTATATATTTGGCTTATGAATAAAACATCGGCAATATTGCAATCATTTGGCTTCGGTTACGGGCAGACGGAATCTTCGGAAGGCCCCAAGAACGCCAAGCCTTAGTGTTGGGCATCTTTATACCAAACAGACCGCAAATAAAGAAACATTATGACATTTTCAGAATTATACTCGAACAAAACAATTAAGATATTGACTGATCAAAGTGCAGGAAAGACAAATCTAATATTTGTGCTTCTTGGACAGGCTGAGTTAATTGACAAAACTAATCTTTTAGACAACCTAACAGATATGGAGACTTTTAACTTGAATGGAAATGAAGATCTGTTTGACAAAAATTGGTTTACAAGTGTTTTTACAAAATTGAATTCTGTAAAGCAATTTCATTTACTTTCCTTTCCTCAATTTTGTTACTTAATCAACTATATTGACAGTTCATTCTTTAAAGATAGAGTAATATTAATTCAAGATAATTTAAGACAACTTTTTCCAATTAGTAAAAATGAATATTTAGAAGAAAGTATTGATGAAAATATCGAAACAAGACCAGAAAAAATACCAATATATCAAGCTGAACAAATACAGATTAAAGATTATTTTTTTTATTCCGTAAAGACATTAAACGATGACTTCACAACTATAAATCTCTTTGAAGAAACAACTAAACTTATTGAATCCGACAATTCAGATTTTGAAAATATAGATATTAGTTCCGATCAAACTGCATTAGATTTCTTTTTAAATTCCTGCATTTTAGAGAACAATCTTCAAAAAAATGCAATTGTAAAGATATATCCTAAACAGCCAATTAATAGCTCAATAATAAAAAATGTCGAAAAGGTAAATTATGTTTTAAATCTTTTTGGAGGTTCATTAAACCTTTTAAAAGAAGAAATAATAAAAGAAGACTATCAAGTTAATCAGTCAACAAAAGATTTACTTCTAAAATATTGGGGGAAAAAAGCAGAATTTCGAGGATTAAAAGTTTATCGCAATCCTGACATTGGGAATCAAGTTTCTGAAATTTCACAAGGCTTAATTGTTGAAACAATAATTAAGGAATACGAAAATTCAAAAAGAAATGAAAAAACAAGAGATTTGTTTTTAACTGCACCTACCGGTGCAGGAAAATCTCTTCTTTTTCAATTGCCGGCATTTTACGTTTCTCAAAGTGGCGACATTACAATTGTCATTTCGCCACTAATTGCTTTAATGAAAGACCAAGTTAATGCGATTATTACAGATCGGAATTTTGATAAAGTTGCTTACTTGAATAGTGAATTAAGTTTAATCGATCGTGAAAGAGTTATAGAAAATTGCCAAAGCGGAGAAATTGACATTTTGTATATGTCGCCTGAACTTTTTATGTCTTACGACATTAAACATTTTATTGGCGAAAGAAAACTTGGCTTATTAGTAATTGATGAGGCTCACTTAATCACAACTTGGGGAAGAGATTTTCGTGTTGATTATTGGTTTTTAGGAAATCACGTTAGAAAAGTAAGGAAATATCACAATTTAAGTTTTCCAATGGTTGCAGTAACTGCAACTGCAATTTATGGTGGTGCAAACGATATGGTTTTTGATAGCGTTGATAGTTTAGTAATGCACAATCCACACGTTTTTATTGGACAAGTTAAAAGAAGCGATATAACATTTGCTATAAATAATCATGACCGTTTTACTTCAAATTATCAAAACAATAAACTAAATCAAACGGTTGATTTTATAAAAAAAATCAATGAAGTTGGATTAAAAGCTTTAGTATATACACCTTATACAAAACACATTCGTCAGATAATTGAAAAACTAAATGGTGAAAATTTAGATATTGCTACAGGTTATTATGGGTCAATGCCACAACAGCAAAGAGAGTTTTCGTTTTTACAATTTAATAGTGGTGAGAAAAAAATTATGGTAGCTACAAAGGCTTTCGGTATGGGAATCGATATTGATAACATAGAGGTGGTATATCATCACGCTCCGTCAGGGTTGCTGCCGGATTATATACAAGAGATAGGGAGAGCAGCGAGAAGAGATGATATACAAGGTTTTGCAACTTTAAATTATTCTTCTCAAGATCAAATATTTACAAAGGCACTTCACGGGATGTCTGCAATAAGACAATACCAAATAAAAGAAGTTCTAAAAAAAATAAATAAAGCATACATCAAAAACAAGAAAAGCAGAAATCTTCTTTTGTCAGTAGATGACTTTGGACACATATTTGAAAATACATTAGAGGATCAATTAGACCAAAAAGTTTTAACGGCTTTAATGATGATAGAAAAAGATTATTTGGCAAAAGCAAGGTTCAATGTTTTAATTGCAAGACCAAAAAAATTATTTGTTCGTGTTTTTGCAAGAATAACGAATCAGCATTTGAATATTTTTCAAGCCAATTATCCCAATACATTTAATCTAATTAATAATTTAGGTAATGGAAATAGTATTATTGAAGTTAATTTAGATAGATTGTGGTATCAAAATTTTAGGGACAAAAGTTTTCCTATTGTAAAAAGGGAGTTTTATACTGGTTATTTATTCCGAAATGATGGAATTGAATTAATTCCTCAACTAAAAATATCATTTGAAAGATTAGATACTTTTCAAAATTTGTTCATAAAATTACAAACTTTATTTACAAATGTTCAAGCCATATTTACAAGTTTTGAAGGCTCATATTTCAATCAAAAAGAATTTGAAAATAAGTTAAATCATTACTTAAATGACAATGTGAAAGCTGAAAAAATCAGCAAATTCATTCTCTCATCTTATTCAGGAATTTTAATTCAACCTGGAGTCATTCAAGACAATGCGTTTTTACAACAAAAAAGAGATATTGATGGTTATAAATACAGGGTATTTAGCAATCAGTATTTAGCAAGTTTTGCATCAATTACAAATAGACTAAACAATTTGTTTGGAAATATAGATGAGAATATAGTAAATCGATATGTAACAAATAAAGAATCCAATTCAATAAATTATGTAAGACTCGGATACTTTTTAGAAATGCTAGAACTCGGAACTTTTGAAATTAAAGGTGGAGAAAATCCAATGGTTTTCATTCGTATAAATGATCCATTAAGAATAGATCGTGACTCAACTAACAATAATTATAACAATACCCTGTTATCAAAAACTTTAGAAAGACACCAGTTAAGCAATCAAATCTTTGATCATTTCTTTTTACGTAGTTTTTCAAACGATGAACGTTGGGATTTTGTAGAAGATTTTTTCTTAGGTTCTGATGTTGATATATTATTAGACAAACACAAAGGAGGTGAAGCAAATAATTTAAACATAATAGAATTTTTAAACAATAATTCCACACCAATTAAAGCTGAAGCAACAGAATTAGATGAAAAGAACAACATTCACATTTTTCATCCAAATTCAGAATCGTTTTACAATAGCACAAATTTATTGACAATTGAAAATGAACAAGGAATAAGAACGATGAAAATTTCGGAATGGTTAGTTGAAGATCCTGTTTCCTTTCATACAGTCTTCCAAAAACACAAATTGAAAATTGACGGAAAGATATTTGAAATTTTGGTTTCAAAACTTAAAGCAAATCATTTTGAACATTTTCGTGATAGTCTTGGTCTAAATATGCGAATTGACTTTAAAGGTTATGACAAACAAGTTAAAGCAAGCATTCCTTACACGGAAAAACCTGTTGAATTTTACAAATGGTGGTTAGAAAACCAAGATGAAATTAAATTGAAATTCCAAGAAAAATTAATTTTATTTGACAAAGTTTTTATGCTAAAACCGAATATTTTAAAAAGCGAACACCAAAAAATGATAAACAAATAATAACGATCGCCCAACATCGTTTTTGCAATAGTGGGGCAGAAGTGCTAAATTGAACGGTAGTAATTCTATTAAACAGTAGTGCTAAATTGAACATTTGTGCTTCTAATCCCCCACTTCGCCATGGTGTGCTGTGAATGATTAATAAGAATTGTATTAATCAGTGCTGTATAAGAGATGATGGTAGGTCCATCGGTATCGGTTTTCAAGAACAGGTATCAAACCACTTTCGTAGATAGTAATTGACACGTGTTAAACGGTAGAAAGAAAAGGCTATTAAAAATAGTCAGGTAGATATAAAGGAGACAAACGCAAGTGAACCTGTGCTTTTGTTTGGGCTATACGTTATAAATTTGGAATGTTGTTGCAAAAGACAATTAT
>JASGCW010000152.1 GCA_030053945.1 Limnohabitans sp. | reverse complement strand
CAGATATGCAGCGTAGCGTTTTTTGTATCACTAAATGACTAAACGATTAATAACTACTGCATTTTTACCACTTTCAAATTCTGTAATATGCCCTATAATTCCTTTAACTAAATTGTTATTAAATGCATCTACAGCAGTAAGAGTATAAATTAAATTGTGATAATCTTTTGTATAAGTCGTTTCAATTTTATTGGTTAAAGGATTTTTATGTTTTACTTCTTTGTCTGGAAAAGTTGCACCATAACGTAAAATAAACTGGGGTTTCATTTTTTGAATGTTCTCCCAAGTTTTAGTGCTTGTGCCGAACTTGTGAGGCTCGTCAATAATCATAAATGGCTTAGTCGCTCCAACCGCATCAAACGGAACGGTGTATTTGTCAAAAAGTCCTTTGTCAAAACTCTTTTGCATTGTTTCAGAGTTAATCATACCAGCATTGATAATCATTACCTGAATACTATTTTTGGCAAAGCTGCCAGTATTTACAAAACTTGTAACTGCTGGCGGTATGAACGATTTTTTGCTTTTGTTATTCTTTAGACTTTCTACAATATGCAAATGCAATGTTTTGCCGTATTGCTCTTTAAAATGCTCTCGACTACTGTCTGATTTTAAAAAATCAATTGTGCCCGCTTTGATTGAAAGCGTAGGAACAACAACAATAAATTTGAATATGCCGTAGTTTTTATTGAGTTCAAAAATGGTTTTGGTGTAAGTGTAGGTTTTTCCTGTACCTGTTTCCATCATTATGTCAATGATATTACTTTGTACGTTGGGCTTTTCGTTTATTTTATTTTCTGCTTGCCTTGCTTTAATATTGTTACTGTACTGCCTTGCAGAAAGTATGATATTGTTAAAAACAATGCCTTGTTTTTCTATTTTATTATACACCGGGTTTATAAATTGCTGCTCAAGCACCAAAACATCATGTGGTTGCAAGCCATCAAAAACAGCCAAGGAACTCTTTACCGCATTTTCCTGATGAGACAGGTTTTTTTCAAAATTAAATCCTTTCATTAGTTCTTGGAATTTAAAATTAATAAAACGATGCCAATCATTTTTTCTTTGTCGGTTGGTTTTGATTCGGCTATTAAAATTGTGAGTGCTGTTAAGGTTTCTGGGCTTATTTTTTCTCTAAAATGATAATTTGCTTTTTGCAATAACCAGATAAAACTAAATGCACCGCTGCGTTTATTGCCGTCATTAAACGGATGATTTTTGATAATAAAATACAATAAATGAGCAGCTTTATCTTCAACTGTTGGGTAGGCATCTTCGCCAAAAACAGATTGAAACACAGTTCCAAAAATACTTTCTACATTTCCTTTTGTTTTTTCTTGAGCGAATAATGAAGTGGCTTCGGTTTTTTTAATGAGTTCGGCTTTTAATTGTTGTAAATCCTGTTGTAATTCTTTAGCAGTAGCTTTTATTTCGTCTATTGTTCCCTTTGTAGGAAATAGGTTTTTATCGTAACTTTCTAAGGCAAAAAATGTTTCTGAAAAAGACTGTATGAGTGATAATACTTCTTTGGTTTCGAGGTGTTGGTTGTTTGCAGTTAAAATTTTTAAGTCTTCTAAGGTTTGAAGAAATTGCGTTTTGTTTTCTTCTAATCGTTTTTGGTTGATGGCATAGCCTTTTACTAAATAATCTTTTAACCGTTGAGTTGCCCACTGGCGAAATTGAGTTGCTTGAAGAGAATTAACCCTATATCCAACCGAAATAATTACATCAAGATTATATGTATTCATTTTACGATTTCTACCATCTGCTGCAACCTGTTCCAAAATGGAACAAGTTGATTCTTTATCCAATTCTGCTGATTTATAAATATTTTGAATATGTTTAACAATTGCTGGACGTTTTACATTAAACAATGAAGCCAACAAATGAGCATCCAACCATACAGTATCGTTATAAAGCCTTACTTGAATCTCTGCTCCTGTTGTTGATTTGAATATTTCTATTTCTCCTTTTTGCATGATGTTTGAATTAAATTGTTGCCCATTGGCGGAATTCAATACCTCGTTATAAAATCAATCTCTGTTTTCTTTTTGTTTGAATATGATTTTATGTTTTCTGAAATTTCTCGCAATCTTGCACTTTCAAAATGATAACCAAAGGCAATAATAATTTTAGGTTCAAACTTTTTATCAGCATCAATTTTTTCTAAAAGATTTTTCAGGTTTTCTGTGGTAAAACCTTTATTCATCAAATACAATTTGCTGTTTCCGGAAGAGGCAATATAACCGCCTAGATCAATGTTTTCTAAATCTTGCGTTAATGCAATACCATCATAAGTTTTCCAAGTGGTAAGCAAGGCTTTGATGTCGTCTTCGGAAAGTTTCCCAATTTCGAATAAGGTTTGCGTGGCATCAAATTGTTCTGCTTCAAAGTCATAATCTTCCCAAATTGGGGTGGTTTCAAAGATTTTGAATGAGTTTTGAGTTTTGAGTTTTGAGTTTTGGGTTATTTCGGCTTGGTTTTCTTCGGTGGGGAGTTCTTTTTTTAGTTTTTCTATTTTCTCATCAAGACCAGCATTTATTTTTTTTGCAGTACGCAACAAACGTTCTTTGGTTATTTCAAAAATAGTAGGCTCTGCTTTTAGTTCGTCTTTTACGAAATCGAATGCCGTTTTGTTTTTCTTTTTATCTATTTCTTCGGGCAACTGCACCAAAATAAATTTTCTATTGCCACCATCTTCTGCATTGAGTTGCATTACTGCATCGCCAGTAGTGCCGGAGCCAGCGAAGAAGTCGAGGATGAGGTCGTTTGAGGTTGTAATAAATTTTAGTAAATGTTTTAGTAAATTAATTGATTTTGGATTTTCAAATAATTTTTTATTTTCAAATAATTTTTTCAACTCAGCTGTTGAATAACGATTATCTTCGTAATAATAACTTTTTAATTTTTCAAAAACGGTATCTAGTCTCTTTTTAATCTTAGGTACAGAATTTTCATCTTCACCAAACCAAACATTCCCATTTTCTTTAGCGGTTAAAAAAGTGTTTTCAGGCCATCTCCATCCATTTTCTGGTTTTTTACATTTTTTCTTTGATATAGGATGAATAATGTCAAAAAGATATCCACCAGGCTTTGTATTTGATGAGTTCCCAGGGTAAAAAACACCTTTTTCATCAACATAAGAATAATGAGCGACTCCTGCTAATAAACCATTTTGCAGTCGTATCCATTTTCTTAATTCTAATTGTATTTTTTCAATATCGTTTTTCAGTTCATTTTTTAATAATGAATATTTTTCTTGAATCAAATTACCCTTTTCTGATTCAATTTCCCATTCAGTCTGTTTGGAAATATTTTTAGAAATACATATTATATATTCATGTTCTATTCCAATTTGAGATGGATTGTTGTCAGTTGCAGTTTGCCAGATTATTTCACCCACAAAATTCTCTTCTCCAAAAACTTCATCCATCAAAAGTCGAAGTTGTGCTACTTCGTTATCGTCAATAGAAATAAAAATAACTCCATCATCTTTAAGCAATTGTTTGGCAATGTAAAGACGTGGATACATAAATGTGAGCCAAGCACTATGGCTGTTGCTTTTGCTTTGTGTAAAATCTAAAATACGTTTGGCTTTTTCCGCATCAACTCCAATTAGATTTTGTAATTCTTTTGCGGTAAATTTTCTATCATCATTATACACAAAGCCATCACTTCCTGTATTGTAAGGCGGGTCAATGTATATCATTTTTACCTGTTCGTAGTAGGCGTTAGCAAGATGTTTTAGCACTTCTAGGTTGTCGCCTTTTATGAGCAAGTTTTCGGAGTTAGCGTTTTCGGGTAAGGCGTTGTGTGTTTCATTGGCTTTTAGCAAAGTGGTTGCAGGGTCGCTTGCCAAAATTCTTGCGTAACTTTTGCCCAACCAATCTAACCCATAACTCTCGGTAGAGAAATTAATTTCCTTTTCGGACAAGTTATTTTTGAATTTCTCTAATTGAAAATTTCCATCCTTATCAAAGCAATGTGGAAAGTGTAATTTTAACGCTTCCCAATCTTTATTTGGCACTTTTATATTGTTGGTTATTTTTACTTCCGTGCTCATTATTTGTCCTTTTTAGTTTCGTTGTCAATTAATAATTCCTTTACACTTACTCCGAGAATTTTAGCAATTTCATAAAGCAATTCAATTCTTGGTTGTTGTCTGTTTTGCACATAAGCATTTACCATATTGTAGCTTTTGCCTAACCGCTCGGCAAGCCAAGTCTGCTTAATGCCTTTTTCATCCAACACTTCTTTTATTCTGTTCATTTGTTTAAATGATTCAAGTCGCAAATATAGTTTTAAAATATTTTGTATCTCATTTTGCAAGATAAAAAGTAATCAGAAAATTTTCAACAGTCTTGTCGGTGCATTGGCAAAAAAAAGCCAATGTGCCATTTGTGCGGCTGGCTAAAATTGAATTAAAAAAAAATGTGCGATGGGGAAAATAAAAAATACAGAAGGGTCGGCAATGAGTGTTGGCTTACTCGTTGTCCGTTTGAAATATGGTCTTTATGTTGGTCTCTTGTCGAAAAGGTTTGCCTTTGTTATGTTGCTTAATTTTTAGTCGTCTGTTTGGTGTTGCACTGTCGTCTGTTAGGATTGCTTGTAACGCCCGCAGTATTGACGAATTTTGGCGACTGTGCGTAAGATTGGTGTTGGGCAGCCAAATTTTGTCAATACCGCAGTTGGACGAAGTTATAACTTCCTAATCTATGATAAATAAATGCTGGAATATTTTGCAACTGGTCGATTGCGAAGTTGGCCAGCATTCTAGCAATTGGGATTTTGTACTAACCTTATCGGTTTTTTAATGTCAATTTTAAGATTCAAATTTAATGAAATCAATAGTATAAAAAAAGAACGTTTGACAGTCAAAATCTGTCGGGCTGTTTTATTATTGTAACTTCGCACCGCTTTCCAATATCCAATACCTATGAATTCATTCCAACAACTCAACCTCAATAGTTCATTGCTCAAATCATTAGACGATATGGGCTTTGTAACACCCACTACTATACAACAAAAAGTTTTTTCGGCAGTGCTATCTGGTGTAGATGTATGCGGCATAGCCCAAACAGGTACTGGTAAAACATTTGCCTACCTGCTACCCTGTTTGCGCCAATGGAAATTCAGCAAAGAACCTTATCCCCAAATCTTGATATTGGTGCCTACCCGAGAATTGGTGATGCAAGTGGTAAGTGAAGTAAAAAAACTGACTACCTACATGAGTGTAGTAAGCTTGGGTGTGTATGGCGGCGTCAACACCCGCCCCCAAATGGCAGCCGTAGAGCAAGGTTGCGACGTGATTGTAGCCACACCTGGTCGTTTGATGGATTTGGCATTGAGCGGTTCTCTGAAACTCAAAGCCATCAAAAAATTGGTGATTGACGAAATGGACGAAATGCTCAATCTGGGTTTTCGTACACAAATCAAAAACATCCTCGAATTATTGCCCGAACGCCGACAAAATCTCTTGTTCTCGGCAACCATCACCGACGATGTAGAACTGTTGATACAAAACTATTTCAACCATCCTAAACGTATAGAAGCAGCACCAACAGGCACTCCCCTCGAAGGTATAGAACAAACAGCCTATGCTGTCCCCAATTTTTACACCAAAATTTACCTGCTCGAATGCTTGCTCATGCAGCATCCAGAAATGAACAAAGTAATGGTATTTGTGGCTACTAAAAAACTGGCAGACGATGTGTATGAAGAAATGATAAAAGGATTCCCCGAAGTAGTCGGCGTCATCCACTCCAACAAAGAACAAAACCACCGTTTCAATACTGTCAACCAATTCCAAAATGGCACTTATCGTTTCATCATAGCCACAGACATTGTGGCGCGCGGTATTGACATTTCAGAAGTATCGCATGTCATTAATTTTGACTTGCCCGACGAGCCCGAAAATTATATCCACCGAATAGGACGTACCGGACGTGCCGATAAAAAAGGAAATGCCATCAGCTTCATTACCGAAAAAGAAAAACCCTATCAAGAAAAAATTGAAAGCCTGATGAAACGCTCCATTCGGATGCTAGAACTACCCGAAGAAGTAGAAATTTCGAAAGCACTGACCGAAGACGAACAGCCCCAAAAATTTGTGCCCAACATTGTCATCAAGCAGCCTAAACGAGAAAATGTAGGCGCAGCATTTCATGAGAAAAAAGAGAAAAACAAAAAAGTAAACATAAAAGTGAGCCACAAAGAAAAAATGATGAAGAAATATGGCAAACCCAAAAAACGTGCGCCCAAAAAGTAATTCTTGACCATAATGACTCCTCGACAAATCACATACAGTCTTCACAACATCAACCATGCCGCAGCCCAACTCTGGGATTGGGGCAAAGAACTCGCCGTATGGTCTTTTGCGGGCGATATGGGTGTTGGAAAAACAAGCCTCATCAGTGCCTTATGTCAGCATCTAGGTGTACAAGACCCTGTGAGTAGCCCTACCTATGCCATTGTCAACGAATACCGTTTTTTGCAAGAGAGCCAACAAAAAACAATTTATCATGCCGACTGGTATCGCCTCAAAAACACCGACGAAGCACGACAAGCAGGCATGGAAGAAATACTTTATCAGCAAGATGCCTACACCTTCATCGAATGGGCATCACAAGCACCCGAATTGCTACACCAAGCTTACCTCAAAATCGAAATAGAAGTCATCGGCGAAACAGAGAGAATAGCCCGTATTTGGGCTTAAAATAGTTTCCTTGAAAAAAGAAGTTGCTGTCATTACACTAGCAACCTACCACTCATCAACATTTGAAAAACGATACCAGCTTTCTAAAAAATTATTAGTTAACCCGTTGTGCATTTAGAAAAAATCTCAAAAAAAGTGAAATAAAAAGTTGTT
>JASGCW010000151.1 GCA_030053945.1 Limnohabitans sp. | reverse complement strand
GAAAAGTACGTATAGTACGTTTCTCTGGAGTTGATAGATATAGTCCTAAGAGAATACGAAGGTATAATACAGAAAAGCTGTAAAAAAGTAACCTAGAAATAGGAATTGAGAAATTGGTTTCATCAAAATTTCAATGCTTTTTTTACAGCTTTTTTAATTTTAAAATAGGTTTTTATGTCAAGTAACGACAAACAAAAATTATATGACCGAATAAAAGCGAGTACGAAAGAAGCGGTTATTCTTGAAGAAATGAAACGTTTAGGTTTTTGGAAGGAAGGTGTCATACCTACCGTTCAAGAGGAATTGATTACCAAAGAGGCTTCTCTGCAAAAATCTTTAACTGATTTACTTGCTAAACAACGAATTCTAGACAACCAACAAAATTTGCTTAAAATCATTCACAAGGAACGAATGAAAAAAGCAAAAGAGAGGCGTTTGCAAACTAAACAAAAGAAGATTGAAGATAAAAAAGCCCGTGAAATTCGTTGGAAAGAAATTCAAGACAAGGAAATCATTTATCTAGGTGAAAAGGTTTCTAAAGGTTTACATTTTAAAGATTCTAATTTAGAACTTTTGCAAAAGTTCCAACTTCCTTATTTTGAAAATGTAAAAGCATTAGCCGATGTTTTACAAATTACCACCAAACAATTGAGTTATTGGGCATATAACCGACCAGTAAGTACGCATTGTCATTATTATACTTTTGAAATTCCAAAAAAATCAGGCGGAAAAAGAAAAATTGCTGCGCCTAAATCGCAATTAAAGAAATTACAAAATTGGGTGTTGCATAACATCCTAGATAAAATTCCGCATAACGAAGAAGTTCACGGATTTGTAAAACAAAAATCGATTGTGACTAATGCGTTACCACATTTAGAAAAGCAAACGGTTGTAAATGTAGATTTGAAGGATTTCTTTCCAAGTATTCATTTTAAAAGAGTTAAGGGAATGTTTGTTTCCTTTGGTTATTCAGAACAGTTAGCCACTATTTTTGCGTTGCTTACGACACAAGCCGAAACTAAGGAAGCGATTATAGACGGAGTGAAATATTATATTCAAACAGAAAATAGGATACTTCCTCAGGGATCTCCGGCTAGCCCTGCCATTAGTAATTGTATTGCCTATAGATTGGATAACCGATTAAAAGGTATTGCGAAACGTTATGGTTTTGTTTATACAAGATATGCTGATGATTTGACCTTTTCGTGTACCGAAGAAAATGCCAAAAACACAGGTGCTTTATTGCACTATGTCAAAAAAATAATCACTACCGAAGATTTTACGGTACATCCAGAGAAAGTTCACGTAATGCCTAAAAGTCGCCAGCAAAAAGTAACGGGAATCGTAGTGAATAAAAAAATGAATATTGATCGTACTAAACTCCGCCAATTTAGGGCTTTGTTACACAATATAAGTTTAAATGGTTGGAAAGACCAGCAATGGGGTAAAGCTTTAAATATTGGGAATAGTATAGATGGATATATTCTTTTTGTACAAATGGTTAACCCACAAAAAGCTGAAGTTTTTAGACAACAATGGGCGCAAATTCTTCAAAAATATGGTTGGCCTCCATTACCGCAAAAGACAAACCCAGTGGTAGAAAAAAGGACAAATGCTCAAGATGAAAAAGAGCAAGAAGGTAATAACGATTTTTGGATAAATTAAAAAAAAGTATAATTAGATGAAATTACTTAAACAAAGTAAATTATTTTTTAGAGAAGGTAATTCTGATAAGGTATATGAAATTGATTTATGCGAATTGCCTAACAAAGAATGTATAGTAAATTTTAGATACGGTAGGAGAGGAACAGCCTTAAAAGAAGGTACTAAAACGCCTGCCAGTGTTACATTAGATCAAGCCGAAAAGATATTTCATCAACTTGAAAATGAAAAAAGGACTAAAGGTTACCAAACAGAACAAGAGGTAAACATTGTTTTACCAAATTTGTCGGCTATAGATCCAAGTTCAAAAGAGGGAAAAATTATCCAACGTTTGCAAGATGCTCTCGATGGTAAAAATTCTTTTAAAACCGAATGGAAGACCTCACGTGTTATTTGGAAAGCAGGAGAATTAAATTATACCACTGCCTTACCTTATATTTTAAAGTTGGCTCAAAAAGGTGACGCAGTACAATTGTATGCGGCCATTTGGGCAATGATCCAATTTAAATCTAGTGAAGTTTTACCATTTTTAAAAAATTCGGCGTTACAATTAAGGCAAAAAGATTTTGTCAAAGCAATTGCTTTCGAAGGGTATTTTCAATTATGTGAGGATACAACCGCATTGGATGAAATGAAAGCGGAATGTTTTGGGAAGATTTCTGTTTCTCTACAAACCATTTTAAAATCGGCTGAAGTTACTGATGCACTCTACCAATATTGGTTGGAAAAGAAAGAAACAAATACACAGTGTAACGAATTACTTTGGGTATATCTTTTAGTTCCATTTCATCCAGAATGGGTGTCTGCTTTTAAAAGTATTGTTTTAGAAATTCCATTTAAAGCTCCTTATTTTAAAGTTGTTAGAGGGATTTATAAACTAGCACAATTACGTAAGGATTTTGAAACATTATCATTATTAGTGTACCAATTCGAGAAACAGCAACCTATGTTCGAAAGAAAGGTAAGTCTTGATCCAGATAGTTATTATACTAATCAATATATTTCTGCTATTGGTCAAAATGTAAACGTTGGAAAAGAATTAAAAAACGAAAATAGTCGCATTGCATTTTCTCAATATACTAAGTATTATTTTCAAAGGAATAGTATTCAATATTTAAAAAAATTAGCAGAGCAAAACAAAGAAAAGGAATTTATTGATTTAGCTATTTTGTATTTGAGTAACTATCAAGAAAGTGATTATACAACCGCCTATACTTATCGTAATGATTACGGAATGTATAATTATGATTTGAGAAAATATATATTTAAAACGATTGATTATCCAGAGTGTTCTAAAGCATATATTTATCAATCGATACTTGAAATAAATAACCCTAATGTTTTTATAAATAAGAATTTACAAATTTCTATTGGGGTAAAAATAGAAAGTAGTCAAGACTGGATTTATAATGCTAACAAAGTAACTCCTTACAATCCTAATACTAGTCAATCTACAAATGATTCTTCTAAAGCTGAACAAAATAATGGTATCTTCGGAAAGATAAAAAGTTTTTTTGGTAAAAAAGAAGAACCTAATGTCAGTCAATCTTTAATTTCGCAAACACCTGAGGAAAGTGTTACTTCTACTACTTCAATAGATAGAAAAGAATTATACCCAGAAATTTGGGACAAACATCCATATGCTTATATCGATTTGTTATTAAAAGCCGAAATGCGTAAAATTCACGAATTTGCTTTTGATCGATTGAAGAAGCATATTGATTGTGAAAAATTAAAAGAAACGCTTACCACTGACCAAATTTTAATTTTGCTTTCAAAATCAGGGATTATTCCGCAAGGATTGGGCTATGAATTATTGCTGAAAAATCAAGAAGCATTTAAAAGTGATACAAATTTATTTATTTCTCTTTTTGATGTAAAAAGTGAATTAGCGTTGTCTTGGGCAATAGAATATTTAAAAACAAATCCAAAAAACTATTTGTTAAATGTAGATGTCGTAATTGCGTTGCTTTTTAATAATAATGTTTATTTACAACAAAAATTAAATGAGTTTTTTAAAAATGCTACGATTGAAATTCATCTGCGTAAAGAAGTGGTTGAAAAAGCTATTTTGAAATTAGTAGCATTAGAAAATACTTCACAAAATGCGTCTTTAGCTAAAAATGCCATTTTACGATTGAAGTCAATTACTTCAGAAGAATTGGTGCAACTTAATCCAAAAATTATGGAACTTTTGGTTCAAGCACCTCTTGAAATGAATGCTCTTTTAGCTGCCGAAATTATTCAGTTGAAGGCACAAGCTAATCAGGAAGTTTCTTTCGATTTATGTATTCAATTCTTGAACCATTCTTTGGAAGAAGTACAAAACATAGGATTTAATTGGTTAGATAATGTTTCACCAGCTACCATTACACAACATTGGTTAGGGCTGTTATCACTTGTTGAAGGAAATAATGAAACGGTTGTTGCAAAAATCTTGGCAATTGGCCAAGAAGATTTTTTAAACTCGAATCTCATTAATACTTGGGTGACTATTGTCCAAGCCTTAACTAAAACGCCAACTTTTGAAAATAGTCATTCCTTTATTTTAGAGAGGATTGGTTTCTATGAAGAAAAATTGAATCAATTAACGCCAAATTATTTTATTCAGGTTTTATTTTCAAATTATAGTAAAGTACAGCAAAAGGCGAGCTATTGGTTACAAAAGTATCCAAGAGTTAATGAGTTTACCATCAATCAAATAGTAGCACTTACCGAATGTGATACGGCAACTACCAGACTTTGGGCATTTCATTATTTCAATGCTAATATCGACCGAATTAAATCTGAAAAAGATAAAACATTGGCTATTATCGATTCGAAATGGGAAGATACTCGTCAGTTTGCGTTTAACTTTTTTTCAAGTCATTTTGATGAAACGAATTGGGATACTACCACTTTAATCAGTTTAGTCGATTCGGTAAAACCCGATGTAATGCATTTTGGTAAACAATTAATGATGCGTTATTTCTCCAATGAAAAAGGACAAAATTATTTAATTGCTTTATCGCAACATCCTAATGAATCTATTCAGTTGTATGTATCTAATTTATTAGCGGAATATGCATCTAATGCTAGCGATAAAATTCTAGGATTAGATTATTATTTCAAAGCTGTTTTATTAAAAGTAAATCGTGGGCGTATCACTAAAAATAGAATCATTAATTTTCTAGAAACCGAAGCACTTAATAATCTAGAAGTTGCTCGTTATGTAAATGATTTGTTTTCTTTTATGGTGGCTACTTCGGCTATACAAGATAAAAGTAAGTTTATTCTAGTACTTAGTAAAATTCAAGAAAAGTTTCCTGAAACCGACTCTTGTTTAATTCAAATTGCCTAAAAGATGATTTTTGATTATAAATATAAAAATTCAAGTTCAGTTCAATCGACTACAAATAGTACTGGGATGCAGTTTGCTCCCGACTTGAATAGAACGCCTACTTTTTTTGTGGGTAAATTACATAAAAAATTAGCCTTTCGTGAAGCTATTTCGGCATTACACGATGTTGTGGTATCCGATTTGCGTTTTAAACCCAAAGATAAAGAACAGTATCTAGCTTGGCTAAAAGAACAAGAATCACAATGGATTGCCGATTATATTAGCGAAAAAGAATTGGGAAATCTTAAAGAAGATATTGAATCGGTTAAAAATCAATTATCTGAAGTTTGGGCACAAAAGAATAAAATTTTAAAACCTTTTTACGAAGCGCAATCTAAGTATTTTAAGCATTTATACGCTACCAATAAAGATTATTGGTTTGTTTTAGATCCTGTCATTACGGTACATCCAGATGAATTGTTTTTCGAATGTTTTAGTCAGGATGAGTCTTCTTATGGTAAACTAAGTTGTAGTCATAATGTGTTTACAGGTATTGATGAAATGGCTTGTGGTACAACCAATATTGATTATTCCCAACGATTATATGATGAGTTTCAAAAAATACGCGATTATAAAGAAACCTCATTTACAATAGATCCTAGTGGTTTTGAAGCGGTAACCACTTCACACGAAAGTTACAAAGAGGTCAAAATAGATTTACCAGAATCGTGGGTGAGGGGATTTTTGCAAGTAAGTTCGGCAATGACTTTACCAGCTACTACATTCGATTTACATCCACAGGATATGTATGCGATATGTTCGTATCTACGCCGCTTCAAAGAAACCGTTGGTCCACGAGCTTTACGTTTTGTTTTAAAACCTGGTCAACCTATACAAGTGGTATTTGAGCCTTGGTTTGAAACCCTAACATTTCATCGTTCAATTTATACAGGTGCAGAAGAAAGAACAATTCGAATTTGGGGACGTCGTAGAATCCATATTTTAGAAAGACTTTTGCCTATTTCAAAAAAAATAACTGTTCACCTTATGGGCGACGGATTACCTTCTTTTTTCATTAGTCATATGGATGATATGACCTTTACTTTAGGACTTTCAGGATGGACGGCAAACGACTGGAGCGCAATGGGGAATTTCAATTTATTAATGAGCCGAAATACAGTAGATGTTGATACTGCCCAACGTGTTTTTGATGCACTTAAAACCCAATGGTTGGCAACTCCAGAGCAAATTGCTTCAACCCTTGGTTTAGATAAAATAACGGTGAACTCGGCTTTAGAATCCTTTACCCAAGCAGGTCGAGTAATTTATGACCTTGACAAAGGTGTGTATAGAGCGAGAGAATTAGCACAAGATCCTTTACCTATAGAATCTTTGCGTTTTTCTAGTCCGCTTGAAGCAAAAGCAGCGACATTATCCGAAAATAGTTTGGCTCCTATAACTATCAATGAAAATCAAAAAGGAATCGAGTTAAAAACGACAATTCTAGATAATAGTAAAGAATATAGTGTTGCACTCGAACTAGATTTAGATCATAAAATTGTTGATGGTAAATGTACTTGTCAACACTACAAATCCTTCAAAATGACACAAGGCCCTTGCGAACATATGTTGGCTTCGAAAATGAAATGGAAAAAATCATTGGTTTTTAGTTTGTGATGGATTGGTTATGAATATGCAATTATAATTTATTGTAACTATTCAGCTAGTTAGATAAAAAATTAAATAGCAATCCCGAAGCTTCTTATCGTGTGGACACATTTTGAAGATTAAGAATACTAAGCGGTTAGTCACTGCGAGGAGTTGCGAGGCACGAAGCAAAGCAGTCTTTTTTGATATGCAATCGGCTTAATAAGCGAGACTGCTTCGTGCCTCGCAGTGACGTTACGTTGAAAGATAGCGTAAAAAAGTA
>JASGCW010000037.1 GCA_030053945.1 Limnohabitans sp. | reverse complement strand
ATTACTAATTTTGAACTGCTTGTTTTTTATTTAAAAGTTTAAATCACTTCTTTATCAAAAAAGAATTTAACAGCTTTTGTATGTAAAAGCAAATAAATACACTCTATAGTTTCATTTTTTGAACGATTATAAAATATATTTCCACAATCATACTGAAGGTAATTTCCCCGACTCAGACTAACTTCTGTATCTCCTAATTTATATTTATAATCTTCTCCCATTTTATTTTTTGATTGAAGTAAATGACAAACTTTATAAAAATCTTCTCTATTTATTCCAGACCAAAAGTCTAAAAATATTTTTTCTTTGTTTTTTAAGTTATATTCAAAAGAGTCTATTTTTTTAGTATTATCGTTAGTTTTAACAGTTTCAGCTTTCTTATTACAAGAAATTATAACTGTACAATAAAATACTAATAAAATTTTAATCGATAATTTTTTCATTTATTTTGTCTTATAATTTTGATAATTATTTCAGATATAAATTCAAATCAAAATCCCCAATAATATAGCCTTTATAAATCAATTCTTTGTTATTTGTAATTATCTTCAATTGATAAGTTTTGATGTTATACTTGTTAGTTGTTTCAATTAATTCAATTCTAGCTGTTCCGCTTTTTGAGTCATAAGAATTCATATAGCTCCAATTAAAAGTATATAATTTATTAGAGGTATCCAATTTTATAACTTCACTTTTATCTGATTTATATACTTTTCCTGCACTTTGTGAGCCGTTTTTAGTCCAAAAATTGGCTAAATACAAATCTTTATCATTGATAGTATAAAATACTAAATAAGCATTTTGTTCTAATAATAGTTTTGTAATGCTTTCTCCATTTTTTAATCCTTCTATTATGTGTAATTTAGCTAATGTTTCTTGTGTGTGGTTTTGTGAAAAGGCATATTGAAAACTAATTATTAATATAGAAAAAGTGATTATTTTTCTCATTATTTTAATACTCTTCTCTTAAAATTGTATTTATTGAATCATATAAATAGTTTATTGTTTGTGTTGTTTGAGTATTGGAAGTGTAATTGATTCGGTTCTTTTTCAAATAATCAATTATACTGTTAAATCTATTTATAATTCTATTTTTACGTTCTCTGTCGCAGTTTAAATTAGTAATTTTAAAGTTCAAATCATTAATTGCATTTGATATTCTTGAAAAATTGTAATCATATCTTCTTTGTAATTCCATTTGAGTTTCTCCGCTCAACTGTGCGTCTCTCAAATAATTAACGGGTTCTCCATAGAGGTTAGATTCACTTTTTTTAATTACATAAACATCATATTCGTTTTCTGAACTCCTAACCCCAAATTGTGCATAGATACAATTTGAAAAAATAACTAATAAAAAAACAATTAACTTTTTCATGATATAAATTTTAGCAAGTTTATACTTTATACATTTAGTAATCTTACGGTTTTCCGTAAATACTTAAAAGAGTAAAACAATATTATGAAATAATTTAATATGTCACTTAAATGTGACTGATATTTTTTTACAGTTTACTGAAATTTAACCCGTGAGTGAAGATAAAGATATACTTATACTTAAATCTCTAGGAGAAAAAATAAAAAAGAAGAGGCAGGAACTCAACCTATCTCAAGAAACTTTATCGTTTGATGCCAACATTCCAAGAACTCAACTAGGTAGGATTGAACGAGGTGAAATAAATACAACTGTATTAACACTTTACAAAATTAGCGATGCTCTTAAAATTGAGCTTGCGCAGTTATTGCCCTAACCATTTCCTTCAAGTCTGTTATATAAGTGAAATATTTATATTTAAAATACTGCTTATACAATCACAATAAATAACATAAAATTTATACACGTACACCTATGTGTAACATTCTTATGTGTTTGGTCGGCTAAAAAAATATCTTTTACTGCCCCCACCTTAAATAAACTTAAATAAGAAAAAGTTAGAGGTATAAAGTATGAAATAATAAAAAAAGGGGTAAAATCAGGGGGTAAATATATAAAAAAAAGACCTAAACTCTTGATTTACAAGTTGTTTAAGTCTTGGTTTTGTGCGGGTGATAGGACTCGAACCTACACGCCTTGCGGCACCAGATCCTAAGTCTGGCACGTCTACCAATTTCGCCACACCCGCAGGGTTTAGAAACAGTAATTGTTTCAATAAGTGGGTGCAAATATAGTTATATTTTTTAAATTCCAAAATCCAAACGGTAAAAAATAAAATAAATTTTCTGCAAATAATAAAAAGTCTAAAAATCTTATTTCTCTTTCTCTTTAAAATAACGAATTCGTTATCTTTGAATTTTACTTTTATAATTAAGAATGGAAAATATAAAACAATACGTTCAGGAAAATAAAGAACGTTTCTTGAATGAATTAATAGATTTATTAAAAATACCATCGGTAAGTGCTGATAGTGCTTACGCTCAAGATGTGATTGATACTGCAAATGCTGTAAAGGAAAGTTTGGAAAAAGCAGGTTGTGATGTGGTCGAATTATGCGAAACACTGGGTTATCCAATAGTATTTGGTGAAAAAATGATTGATAAAAGTTTGCCAACAGTATTAGTTTATGGTCACTATGATGTACAACCAGCTGATCCAATAGAATTGTGGGATTCACCACCTTTTGAACCTGTGATTAAAACAACCGAACTTCATCCTGAAGGAGCAATTTTTGCTAGAGGTGCTTGTGATGATAAAGGTCAGATGTACATGCACGTGAAGGCTTTTGAGTATATGGTTAGAAATAATTCTTTACCATGTAATGTTAAGTTTATGATTGAAGGTGAGGAAGAAGTAGGTTCAAAAAGTTTGGGTTGGTTCGTTGAAAGAAATCAAGCAAAATTGGCTAATGATGTCATTTTGATTTCAGATACAGGTATGATTTCTAATCAGCAACCATCAATTACAACTGGATTAAGAGGGTTGAGTTATGTGGAGGTAGAAGTGACTGGTCCTAATCGTGATTTGCATTCAGGTTTATATGGAGGAGCTGTCGCAAACCCAATTAATGTATTGACTAAAATGATTGCCTCATTACACGATGAAAATAATCATATTACAATTCCTGGTTTTTATGATAAAGTACAAGAATTATCTAGAGAAGAACGTGATCAAATGGCTAAGCGCCCATTTAGCCAAGATGCATATAATAAGGCACTTGATATAGCTGAAGAATATGGTGAAGCAGGTTATACCACAAACGAGCGTAATTCTATTCGTCCTACTTTAGACGTAAACGGAATTTGGGGAGGTTATACAGGAGAAGGAGCTAAAACAGTTATTGCAAGCAAAGCATATGCTAAAATATCGATGCGTTTAGTGCCTAATCAAGATTGGGAGGAAATCACTGAGTTATTTCAAAAACATTTTGAGAGTATCGCTCCTAAAGCGGTAAAAGTAAAAGTTACTCCTCATCATGGAGGTCAAGGATATGTAACACCTATTGATAGTATTGGCTACCAAGCAGCTGCTAAAGCCTATAATGATTCATTTGGAGTTGAACCAATACCTGTTCGTTCAGGTGGAAGTATTCCTATTGTAGCATTGTTTGAAAAAGAATTAAAATCAAAAACTATTATGATGGGCTTTGGTTTAGATAGTGATGCTATTCATTCGCCAAACGAACATTATGGTATTTTCAATTATTTGAAAGGAATCGAAACCATTCCGTTATTTTATAAATATTTTGCCGAAATGAGTAAATAAAGTTTTCGGTGAGTAAAAAGAAATTTATTACAGAAGTTTTAAAGTCAACAGGAACTATAGGTGCTTTGTCACCTAGTTCCTCTTTTTTGGCAAAAAAAATGTTGGCACCCATTCAATTCAAAAATTCTAAATGTATTGTAGAGTTTGGGCCAGGTACAGGAGTGTTTACACATAAAATTTTAGAAAAATTACCGTCAGATGCAATATTATTAGCATTTGAAATTAATCCTGTATTTATTGAGGAGCTAGAAGCAATTCAAGATAATCGTTTGGTAATTATAAATGATAGCGCAGAGAAAATAGAAGATTACTTGGCTAAATATAATTTTTCTTCGGCAGATTATATAGTTTCATCACTGCCGTTTGCAATGATACCTGATGATGTTGTACATCGCATTCTTACAAATTCTGATAAAGCTTTGTCGAAAAATGGCAAATACATCCAATTTCAATATTCTTTAAATGCTAAAAAGAAATTAGAAGGCTATTTTAGTGAGGTTAAGATTAATTTTACACTTTTAAATATTCCTCCAGCCTTTGTTTATGTTTGTTCAAAATAATGATTGACAAATATTTATGATTTTTTTAAGATATTTTGGTGCTAAATTTGTAGTATCATCAATCAAAAAATCAATCATTAATGTTAAAACGTTTTTTTATCCTGTGCTCAGGTGCAGATAGTGAGTTGTTAGACTCCTGTAGCGAAGGCGAACAAACCAAGTATGTAGGTATTGGAGCTACTGTTTTTTTTACCGCAGTTATGGCATTTCTTGCGAGTGCATATGCCTTGTTTACTGTTTTTGACAATCCCTATTATGCTGTTGCCTTTGGTGTTGTTTGGGCACTCTTAATCTTTAATCTTGACAGGTTCATTGTTTCTACGATTCGAAAAAGGGATAATCTTTGGGCAGAATTTCTACAAGCATCCCCAAGAATTATTTTAGCAATGATTATAGCTGTTGTTATTTCCAAGCCGCTTGAAATAAAAATCTTCGAAAAAGAAATTAACACAGTGCTTTTGAAAGAAAAGAATGCGATGGCTATCGCTAATAAAAATCAAGTGACTAATTATTTTAAAAGTGATGTTGCTAAGAATCAATCTGAAATAGATAGTCTTAAATCTTCTATTAAAGCAAAAGAAAAACAAGTATCCGATTTGTATCAGTCTTATATTACCGAAGCAGAAGGTACAACAGGAACAAAAAAAATGGGTAAAGGACCTATTTATAAAGAAAAACGAGAAGCACACGATTTGGCTTTACGTCAGTTGGATTCTTTAAAAGCTTCTTCCGCTAAAGTAATTGCAGAAAAAGAAGCTAAGGCAAAAACCTTGCAAGCTGATTTAGATAAAAAAGTAGCCGATACGAAGCCAATTATAGACAGTTTTGATGGGTTGATGGCAAGAATTAACGCGTTAGGAAAATTGCCTTGGTTGCCATCTTTTTTTATTATGCTTTTGTTTTTGGCAATAGAAACTTCACCTATCATTGCAAAAATGTTATCTCCTAAAGGAGAATATGATTTTAAATTAGAGGATAATGATGTGACTTTGAAAACAATTATCGAACAAAATAATCATCAAAGGACATTGCAGAAGCAAACCGATGCTGAGATTTACAATAGGGTTTATGCAGATATTCGTGAAGAAAAAGAATTGTTTGAATACAAGCGAAAAAAAGCCAAAGAGTTATTAGAACTACAAGCAGATGCTTTTTCTGATAAACAGAAAAATGTAATGTAAAAAAATAACCCAGTCAAAATTTTAGACTGGGTTATTTTATTTTATAAATACTGTAAAATTTCAGCTTTTAAGCGATCATACTCTCCTTGCAGTATTAAACCATTATCAAGTAGCTTTTTGTAATTCTGTAGTTTTGCCATTAACTCATCTGTGCTCATTGTTGCTAAAGTTTTCTCACTTGTAGAAGTTGCAGGTTGTGCGTTTTCTATAACTGTTTGCTCAATTACCTGAGGAGTCACTGGAATAATTTCAGCAAATGAAGTCACTTCTTCTGTTTCAACTTCTTCAATAACTGGAATTTCTGATGCCGTCTCTACAATTGGAGTTGTATTTGTTACTTCTTCTACAGTTGTGGAAGTGTTTACCACAGGATTTTTCAAGAAATCTAATTGCTCTTTTGCAAAAGTGTATAATTTTCTAGCTTGGTTTTTAGGCAAATAGTCAACTGTGTGTGTTAATTCAGTTTTTGTTGAAAAAGTAAAATCAGAACCCAGGATTCCTTCTTTTACAAAGGTCCCTGAAACTTCATCCCAATTAAAATCTATAAATTCCATTGAAAGTCCTAAATTTTTAGGTTTACATAGAATAATTCTTTTATCAGTAACAACAATACTATCTGGTAAAATTGTAACTGCTGGTTTTTTTTGTACAGCGATATAGCCTACTTCTTCATTAGACATTAATAAGTTTTCAAGCTTAGCAGTTATCTTCTCAATTGCCTTAGGGTCTTGATCTTCGTTTAATATTTTTTTTAAATTATCAATCATAATATTTAGTTTAACTTTTAGTCCACAAATTTTGTGCCTATAAAAATCGGAAACGACTTCAATATATACAAATCTAAGATTAATAATTGTTTATTAACTAATCTTTTTTTGTTAAATTAGTAGATATAATCTTATAATATGAACGCCATAAAAATTTTTCTAGTTGAAGACGATATGTTCTTTGGAGAAACACTTAAATATCATTTAAGCCTCAACCCAGATTATGAAATTCATTTGTTTACTTCTGGTAAAGAATGTATTGAAAAAATGCACTTAAAACCGAATATTGTTTGTTTGGATTTTGGGCTTCCAGACATCACAGGAGATAAGCTTTTTAAGAAAATTAAAGAAATAAATAATGCTATCCCTATCGTTATCATTAGTGGACAGGATGATATTGAAGTGGCAGTTAATTTTCTAAAATCTGGAGCATCCGATTATATTGTTAAAAACAATCACACTAAAGAAATTCTTTGGAACTCTATTTTGAAAATTAAAGAGAATCTAAAATTAATTTCTGAGATAGAAGATTTAAAAGAAAAATTAGAGCAAAAATTTAGTTTCGAGAAGTCTATAGTAGGGCAAAGTGAGGCAATGAAAGAAGTTTTTACGAAAATAAATAAAGCCCTTACTACTAATATTAATGTTTCTATCAACGGAGAGACTGGAACAGGTAAAGAGGTGGTGGCAAAAGCAATTCATTTCAATTCGGATAGAAAAAACAAACCTTTTGTAGCGGTAAATATGGCGGCCATTCCAAAAGAGTTAATCGAAAATGAATTTTTTGGTCACGAAAAGGGTGCTTTTACTGGAGCCGATTCTCGAGTAATAGGGAAGTTTGAACAAGCCAATGGAGGAACCATTTTCCTAGATGAAATAGCCGAATTAGACTTGAATTTGCAAAGTAAACTTTTAAGAGTATTACAAGAAAGAGAAGTAATACGAATTGGAGGTAAAGACCCTATAAAATTTGATGCTAGATTAATTACTGCTTCTCATAAAAATTTAGCCGAAGAAGTTAAAAAAGGAAATTTTAGAGAGGATTTATATTATAGAATTATTGGATTGCCTATCGTATTACCACCGCTTAGAGAACGTGGTAATGATGTGTTATTATTGTCTAAACATTTTATTGATTTGTTTGTTAAAGAGAATAAACTGAAAGCGATAGTGCTATCAAATGAAGCAAAGCAGAAAATTGTAAAATATCCTTTTCCTGGAAATATTCGTGAATTAAAATCGGTTATTGATTTAGCGTGTGTATTATGTAATGATGGCGAAATTAGTGCAGATGATTTGGTTTTTTCAAGTATTAATGAAACGAATTATTTTATGCACGAGGAGAAAACCTTGCGCGAGCATACTTCCGAAATTATTCTGCATTACTTAAAAAAGAATAATAATGATGTACTCAAAACAGCAAAAAAATTAGATATAGGTAAATCAACCATTTATAATCTGATACAATCTATCGAAGATAAAAACAAAAATATATGAAATCGCCACAAACGACAGGTTTGTTGCAAACAAACACCAATGGAGATAAGGCGATACCATATGACAAATAAAAAAACAAATAATTTCCTACATATGAATACAGCTTCTTATCTTTTTCGAAATAATAACTTCATTGAAAATCCTAAGAATGATTTTTTCAACGAAGCAAATGCTCAATTGGTCTTAGGTTTTGGAAATAAAGATTTATTAAATTCAGATTTTTTTGAAAAATTAAAAAGCAAATTTCCAAATGCTCAAATTGCCTTATGTTCTACCGCTGGTGAAATATTTGACAAGCAGGTTTTTGATAATTCAGTTTCAATTTCTGCCTTATATTTTGAAAAAGCCACATTAAAGATTAGTAAAGTTAATATTGAAAACTTTGAATCAAGCTTTGATGTGGGAAAAATGCTTGTAAAAGAATTATCTGAAGAAAAATTGAAATTAGTATTTGTTTTGTCAGATGGAGCAAAAGTCAACGGAAGTGAATTAGTAAAAGGATTTCACGAGTTTAAAAGTAAAAATATACTAGTAACGGGCGGATTAGCGGGTGATGGAACAAATTTTAAAGAAACGATTGTTGGTCTTAATGAAGTACCTCAATCTGGAAACATTGTAGCTATTGGTTTTTATGGTGATTCGCTGCAATGTTCACACGGTTCTATTGGAGGTTGGGAAACCTTTGGATTGGAACGAATCGTAACTAAATCGGATAAAAATATTTTATACGAAATCGATTCTAAAAATGCGTTAGACCTTTATAAAACGTATTTAGGAAAATACACAGAAGAACTCCCTTCTTCAGCTTTATTATTTCCATTGGCAATCATCAATTCAGATAACGAGCAACCCATAGTGCGAACCATTTTGTCAATTGATGAAGAAGCTAAATCAATGACTTTTGCTGGCGATATTCCTGAAGGCAGTAAAGTCCGATTTATGAAAGCTAATTTTGACAAATTGATAGATGCAGCTAGTAATGCGGCTAGTAATTGTTTAGAGTTTCAAAATCAAAAACCTCAAATCGCTTTGCTGATTAGTTGTGTGGGGAGGAAAATTATTTTGAGCAATCGTATTGATGAAGAAGTAGAAGCTGTAGCAGAAATCTTTGGTGAAGAAACAACCATTACCGGATTTTACTCCTATGGAGAAATTTCACCTTTGAAGCCTTTTACAAATTGTGAATTGCACAATCAAACAATGACAATTACAGGACTTAATGAAATAGTGTAGTTATGGAAATTCATAAATTACTTTTGAAGCAAATAAAAAAATACCTCCCTGATATTGATGCAAATCAGTCGTCAATAAATGATTTTATTACTGCTGTTAATCAATCTTATTTAGGCTTTGAAAGAGATTTAGAATTAATGAATCACGCTTTTTCTGAAAGTGAAAAAGAATACAACCATATAAACAAAAGTCTTAAAGATGAATATGAGTTGAAAAAACATTCCATTGCGAATCTCTATGATAGTTTAAAAACATTTGGTACTGAATTTGAAAATTTATCAGAAAGTCAAGGAGAAGACGATTTACTATTTATTACACAGTATCTAAATCAGCAAATTGAGAAAACTAAAAATACAGAAAAAGAACTCTCTACTACGGTTGAATTATTAAAGACTCTCTTGGCAAATTTTCAATCAGGTATATTAGTGGAAGACCAAAACCGGAAAATTTTATTTACCAATCAGCTTTTTTGCGATATTTTTTCGATTCCTGTGCATCCTGACCAAATGGTGGGTGTAGATTGTACAGACTCCGCAGAACAATCAAAACATTTTTTTATCAATTCAGAAGATTTTAGTCCAAGAATAGAAGAATTGTTGTTTAAAAAAGAAGTTCATATTAATGAGTTGTTAGAAACCACTGATGGTCGATTTCTGGAAAGAGATTATATCCCTATTTTTATAAATAATGTTTACAAAGGACATTTATGGAAATACACAGATGTTACCCAAAGAATTAAAACACAAACATTATTGCAACAAAGTGAGGAACGAAGCAGACTCATAATGAATTCGGCCTTAAACGCTATTATAACTATCAATACAAAAGGGGATATTACTTTTTGGAATAATCAAGCGGAAGTGATTTTTGGTTGGAAAAAAGAAGAAGTAATAGGTAGAAGCTTAGCTGAAATAATAATTCCAATACGGCATAAAGATGGACATAAAGAAGGGATGAAAAAATTTATTAAAACAGGCGAAGGTCCTGTTTTGAATAAACAAATTGAGTTGCCAGCAATGCATAAAAATGGAAATGAATTTCCAGTAGAAATTTCTATCATTCCTATTCAGCAAAATAATGAACTCATTTTTTGTTCTTTTATCCAAGATATTTCAGAACGAAAAAAAGCGGAAGAAAATTTAAAATTTCAAGAAGAAAAGTATCGAAACATTATTGCTAATATGAACTTAGGTTTGATAGAAGTTGATAATGATGAGTTAATAAAATATGTAAATCATAGTTTTTTAGAAATTTCAGGTTTTGAAGAAAATGAATTGATGGGTAAAAAACCTTCGTCTTTATTTTTATCAAAGGAAAATGTAGAGCTTATCAAATCTAAAGTAGAAGAAAGAAAAAAAGGGATGTCTGAGATATATCAAATTCCAGTCAAAAACAAAAGAGGTGATTTAAGATGGTGGGCTATAAGTGCGGCTCCGAACTATGATGATAAAGGTAATCAAATAGGTTCTATAGGAATACACCTCGATATAACCAGTCAAAAAAAATTAGAACAAGCATTAGAACAAGAGAAAATCAAGGCAGAAGAAGCATCTAAAACAAAAGAGGCTTTTCTTGCTAATATGAGTCACGAAATTAGAACACCGCTGAATGCGATTATTGGTTTTCTAAGGGAGTTGAGTAAACAAGAACTAACGGAAATACAAAAAATATATATTGAAAATAGTTCCATTGCTTCAAAACATTTACTTGCAATTATTAATAATATTTTAGATATTTCAAAAATCGAAGCCAATGAAATGGTGTTAGAAGAAGAAGATTTTGTACTGCAAAAAACGATTAAAAATGTGGTAACTGTGTTGGAACCAAAAGCAATACAAAAAGGAATACAGTTAACGATTAGTTGGGACAAAAACATAACGCAAGTATTAAAAGGCGATTCGTTGAGGATTGAACAAATTCTATTTAATTTAATTGGGAATGCCATAAAATTCACTTCAAAAGGTTCAATAAAGGTTTCCACCCAGTTAATATTTGACACACCTATAAATCAACAAATAAATCTTACTATTTCTGATACAGGAATAGGAATGGATGAAGAATATATTGACAAAATTTTTAAGAAATTTTCCCAAGAAGATAAAAAAACAACCCGAAAATTTGGAGGAACTGGTTTAGGGATGGCTATTACTAAGCAATTGGTTTCCTTGATGGAGGGAACGATTAAAGTAGATAGTAAGAAAGATGTTGGAACAACTATTGAAATTATTTTAAACTTACCAAAAGGGGATGAAAAGAATAATATGGATTCCTCAATAACAGATGAGGAGTCTTTACATCTTGACGGCATAAAAATACTTTTAGTAGAGGACAATGAACTTAATAGAATGGTTGCTCAAAATTCGTTACAGTATTATAATTGTCAAGTAACCGAAGCAGAAAATGGTTTACAAGCCATTGAGTGTCTTAATCAACAACATTTTGACATTATTTTAATGGATATTCAAATGCCAGAATTAGATGGAATTGAAGCTACGTCTATTATTAGAAACAAACTAAAACTAAATACACCAATTATTGCTCTTACGGCAAACGCTTTTAAATCTGAAATTGAAAAATGTTTTGTTGCTGGATTCAATGATTATATCACTAAACCATTTGAAGAAAAGTTATTCATTGAAACGATTTACAAAAATTTGAAAAGTGATCTAAAGAATAATACCCAAAAAGACAAACTGGTTTATAATTTGAATTCAATACACACTTTAAGCCGAGGTAATAAAGATTTTGTAATCAAAATGATTCAAATATTTATTAATCAAACCAATGAAACTATTGTAAAAATAGAAGAAGCACTCCAAATAGATAATTTTGAGGAAATAAGCCGATTAATTCATAAAATAAAACCTAGTATTGAAGGTGTTGGGGTTTTTCATCTTTTAAATGACGTCAAAGAACTTGAGAAAATTTCCAAAACAACAACTGATAAACCTGCTATCGAAAATCTTTTCTATAAAATTAAAGAGGGATTACAAATGGCAATTTCTCAGCTGCAAGAGAACGAATTGCTTTAAATCGTTGGAATAACTTTCCATTTTTTGGAAAAATTAAATAGCATCTATACTTGTAAAGCCTTGTAAACAAAGGCTTTATTTTTTTGGCTTGACTTTGGCTTTCTAATTTACAACTGTAAATGCTATAATTATGGAAGCTATAAACAAACTTAAATTCTTTATTGTTGACGACGACATTTTCTGTACAAATGTTTATAAACAATATTTACAAAATAGTCATTTTGAAGATGTGACTTGTTTTACTAATGGTTCAGATTGTCTTGAAAATTTGAATCAAAATCCAGATATTATTTTTTTAGACCATAATATGGATGATATGACAGGATTTGAGGTTTTGAAAAAAATTAAACGATACAATCCTGACATATACATTGTGATGATTTCTGCTCAAGAAAGTATAAATACTGCTGTAGATGCGCTAAAATATGGAGCTTTTGATTATATGGTAAAAGATGCGACTGTTTGTGAAAAAATGCAAAAAGTTATCGAACGTATCTTAAAAATTAAAGAGGAAATTAGAAGGTCAAATCCTTCAACCATCCAACGTATTCTTTCAATGTTCCTTTAAATTATTATGCTATGGCTATCAAATTAATTTTTAAAACAGCAATTATACTGAGCATATTTTGTTCGTGTAAAACTCAAAATATATTAGAATCTAAAGTAGAAACTAATAATAAAGAGGCATTTCAGTACAATGCAAATTATCAATATACCATTAGAAAAGATGATAAAATTTCTATTTCAGTTTCTGGAGAAGAAGCAATGAGTGTTGGTTCTGTTTATGGAATTTACAATTCTAACGAAGTGTATGGAAAATGGCTCTTAGTAGATGCTGATGGCAATATTGAAATTCCTAAAATAGGAACAACAAATGTGTTAGGAAAAACTATTCCTGAATTTAAAACCTACTTGAAAGAAAAATTAAAAAAATGGATTATTGAACCTGTTGTAGATGTAAAAGTATTAAACAAAGAGATAACTATTTTAGGAGAAGTACGTAATCCTAATGCTATTCAAGTAGATAAAGACCGAAATACGTTATTAGAAATGGTAAGCAAAGCTGGTGGTTTTGAATTTTACGCTAACCTAAAAGCTGTAAAAATCTTAAGACAACAAGGCGAAAATGTTTTAGTTACCAATATTGACCTTTCAAAAGAGACTAATATTTTAAATCAGAACATTCAATTATATCCTGGTGATATAGTAGTTGTTCCATCAAAAAAATACAAAGAATTTGATAAAAGGGTTTCCACTATAATTCCATTTACTACAACTATAACAGCAGCTGCTATATTGTTAGGAGCGTTTTAAAAACTAGATTATGAACGAGAATATCAGAATATTACGCCCATTTTTTAGAGGATTACCTATAGTTATTGCAAGTGTAATTATAGCAGTATTAATCGCTAAAAAATATTTAAATTATGTTACGCCTATGTATGAAAGTACGGCTAAACTTAAATTAGCTGATATTCAAGAAGGTGTTCCTAGTGCTAATTTATTTAAAGATTTAGATGTTTTTGCTTCAGCAAATAAAATTGCTACTGAAATTGAAGTATTAAAATCTAAAAATTTAATCCAAAAATCCGTTTCCGATTTATCTTTTTCAGTAGAAATTTATAGAAAAGGTGATTTTGTAGATACCGAGTTATATGATAATTCGCCTATTCTTATTCAGGCTTTTTTTACTTCTCCAAAGGCATTTGACAAGCGTTATCGAGTACAAGTAATCAATGATAAAAGTTTTCTTTTTTCGAACCCAGGTTCAACACAGCATATAAAAGGAGAATTTGGAAAGGTTTTAACTATAGAATTTGGAAAGGTTTTAATCACAAAAAATGAGTCTTTTTTGAAAAGTAAAAGAAATGCTCAATTAATTGATAATTATGAATTTGAATATTTAAGTGAAGAAAAATTACTAGAAAAAATTACCAAAAATTTAGATATAGTATCTGTAGATAAAGATGTTCCAGTAATCCGAATTAATCTAAAAAGCAATGTTCCTGAAAAAGCGGCTTTGTTTGTAAATAAATTGGCCGAAAACTATATTCAGGATTATATCGAAAACAAATACAAAGCGGCTAATATTACGGTAGATTTCTTGAAAAATGAAATTCAAGGAGCCAACAAGAAATTAGTAAATTCTGAAAAAGATATTCAAAATTATAGAGATACTAAAAACATCATCAACATCCGACAAGAAACGGAAACAGACTTAAGAAAAATTTCTCAGCTTAAAATTCAACAAACCAACATAAAAATGAATCTTGATGCTATCAAAGATTTGAATAAATATATAGCCCAAGGTAAAAACAACTACTTAGATTTAGCGGTAAATTTTGAAGCATTTACAGATTTACTTTCTACCGAAATGGTAAAAAACATTAAGAAATTGCAAGCCGAAAAAAAAGACCTCTTACTGACTTATACGCCCGAAAATGAAAAAGTGCAAGTGGTTGATGCTAAACTGAAAGATTTAATTGATTATCAAATTGAAAGTATAAAAAACACAGAAAAGAATTTACAAATAAAATATGATGAATTATCAAGTGATATAAATGAAGCTGAAAAGGTTTTCATTGGTTTACCTGAAAAAGAGAAAATATTAACCACACTAAATCGTGAATTTAATCTATATGAGAAAAATTACAATTTTTTGAACGAAAAACGAATCGAGGCAGAGATAGCAAAATCAGCAAAAATTGCATTTCATAAAATTATTTCGCCTGCGGAAATTTCAAAAACACCAGTTTCACCTATTCGCTCCATCATTATCATTATTGCTGCTTTTCTAGGCTTTTTAGGTTCTGTATTGCTTATTTATGTAGTGCATTTTATAAAAGCTAAAGTAAATGATGTATTTACAATTGAAAAAAACAGTACGATTCCTGTTGTACTTACAACTCCTTTTTTAAAAGATAATATTGAGAATGTTTTTTTAAAAGATTGTATTCAATTAGAGTTAAAAGGAGTAATTGCAGACAAAAATATTATTTCTATAACTTCTTTTGACCAAGCAAAGGATCATTTCTTTCATAGTTGTAATTTCTATAATGCGTTAAAAGCACAAGGAAAAAAGATTTTAGTGATGGATGCAACTGGACAATTAGAAGGTAATGTTGACCCTGCGGATTATCTTAATTTTTCAGAAGCAAAGTATATGCGTTTTACGAAATCGCATTTTACGGATGAGATTAAAACAAGAATTGAAGCAGTTGACCTTTGTATCGTGCATAACCAAGCAATTCAAGATGACAAATTGGCTTTGCTTTTTATGAGCATCGCAAATCAAAATTTATTCGTCTTAGATAGTCGTAAAACTTCTGAAAAAACAGTGATTAAAATAGAAGCACTACGAGATGAATTTCATTTGCCTAATTTGTGGTTTATACTCAATAAGGATGGATACAATCCAAGTGTTATATATGAACTCAAAAAAACAATCAACCGCTTTAGAAATAAATAACACACAAGTGATAATTAAATTTTACAGATATGAAAAATTACACCAACATATTTCTTTCTTCAGCTGTAATGGTGCTATTTGACCAAGTGCTTTTTAGTGGTGCTAATTTTTTGATAACCATTTTTTTAGCAAAAACGTTGCATCCTGAAAATTTCGGACTTTTTTCAAGTATTGTTATCGTTACGTTTTTAGCATTAAGTGTTAGCAATGCATTCATTATTCAACCTTTTCAAGTATCCTATTCAAAAACGGAAGCTAAGCACCAATACCTTTCTTTTTTGTTAATCAGTCAATTAGTCTTTTTGTTTCTGATTATCTTAATTATAGCTGTTGGTTGTTTGGTTATGAATTCAATAGAAGATATATACGCAAATGTGTTTTTCATAATTCTATTTATTACAGGTTATCTCTTTCAGGATTTTTATCGAAAACTGTTATTGGGATTAGAAAAAATTAAACTTGTTATTTGTGTAGATGTTTTATTTATACTATTAGTCTCTATAGGATTTTTCTATTTTCAAAATGCAATGAATTTGAAACTTTCATTAGGGATTTTAGGCTTTGCAAATATGCTTTCTACGCTACCAGCTATCTTTTTTAGCGTTAAAGAATTTCAGTTTCCAACTTACTCAAACGATTGGTTTAAAATGCATTGTAAACAAGGACAATGGTTAATAAGTGTAGCATTTTTACAATGGAGTGCGTCTAACTTATTTGTTTTACTTTCAGGGATTTATTTAGGCGTTCAAGCTTTAGGCGCATTTAGATTAGTACAATCTATTTTCGGGATTATTAATATAATGCTCCAAACCGTTGAAAATTACTTTATTCCTAAAATTTCAAAATTATGGAATCAAAATAGTATTCAGGCTAAAAAGTACTTATTACAATTGAGTTTTACAGGATTTCTATTCTTTGGTTTATTATTAGCCTTCTTATTCTTCAATTCTAAAAGCATAATAGTTTTATTTGGAGGAACACAATATGAAAATTATCATTTTGTGATAAAAATGATGACCATTCTTTATGTTTTTATTTTTTTAAGCTATCCTATTCGTATTGCAGTTAGAGTACAAGTGTTAAATAAAATTTTCTTTATAGGTTATGCCTTGTCTTTTATAAGTTCTATAATCACATTCCATTGTTTATTACAGCATTTTGCATTAAAAGGAGCTATCATCGGATTGGTGATTAATCAAATTATAATGATAGGTTATTGGTATTTCGAATTAAATAGAAAAAAATTAGCGTTATGGAAATAATACATCTCATATTAGGAAAAGCTAACCCAGAACGTATGAACGGGGTAAATAAAGTAGTTTTTGGAATGGCATCACATCAAGAATCCTTTGGTGAAAAAGTGATAGTTTGGGGGATTACAAAAGACAAAGAGAAAAATTATCCCGACCGTAATTTTGAGACGCGTCTTTTTTTGAAAAGTAAAAACCCATTTGGTATTTCAACCGAATTAAAAAATGCGATACTTGAGAAAAAAGATAAGGCTATTTTTCATTTTCACGGCGGTTGGATTCCAGTGTACTATACACTTTCAAAGTTCCTAAACAAGCATAGCATTCCTTTTGTTGTAACGCCACACGGCGCTTATAATGCTATTGCAATGAAAAAAAGTCAATGGCTCAAAAAAATATATTATTCCTTTTTTGAAAAAAATATGCTTAGAAAAGCAAGTAAAATACATTGTTTAGGACAAAGCGAATTAGATAATACTGCCACACTTTTTGAAAGCGACAAGGCTATACTTATTCCTTATGGCTATGAAAGTAATTTGAAAAATATCGCTTGTGAAAGTAAAGATGAAAGTCAATTTATTTTTGGTTTTATTGGACGACTTGATATTTATACAAAAGGATTAGATAAACTTATAGATGGTTTTCAGAATTTTTTTGATACACATCCTAATGCTAGACTTTGGATGATAGGGGATAGCGATGAAAAAGAAGTTTTAAAAAAAATGATTGAAGAAAGAAATCTGACCAATAAAGTCGTTTTTTTCGGAAGTAAATTCGGAAAGCAAAAAGAAACACTCTTAAAAAATATTGATGTTTTTGTTCACCCTTCTCGAAATGAAGGTTTGCCCGCATCTGTTATAGAAGCGGCTAGTTTTGGAAAACCTTGTTTAGTAAGTAAAGCTACTAATGTTGGAGAAATGATTCAAGAATATAATGCTGGTAAAATGATTGATGAAGTGGCATCCAATACAATTGCAACTGCTATGGAAGAGCTTTATATGTTGTCTCTCCAAAAGGAAGATTTCAAAAATATGGGACATAATGCCATTAAAATGATTAAAGAGAACTTTAATTGGAACAAAATCATTCACGATTATAAAACCCAATTGTATCAATAATAAAAAATTAAACAATATGGATAATTTACAACATACTCCCTTTTTGAAAAAAACAAATCAATATTTGTTTGTTATACTATTACTTATGGTGGCTTGCTTTTTTACTTGGAGTGAAAATGTAACCATAACACGAGGCATAAAAGTTGTAGGCAGAATGGGAGTAATGTTGTTATCTATTGTATTGTACTTCAAAATAATGCGATATGGCGCTGTAAATACCATTAGTTATAAAAACATCTTTTCTCCTTTGTTTTATTTAGGCTATCTTTTTTTAGGCTTACTTTCTTTTATGTGGAGTACAAATCCAGGGTTTAGTGCTTTACAATGGTTTATGACTTTTCAAAGTTTAGTTTTTGCCTATTTTTTTATTAAAAGCTTAAAATTACTAGATGTGTATTTTCAAGGTCACAGCATACGTCTTTATAATTTATTAGGGAATACCGTTTTTGTCTTACAACTTATTTTTGTGATTGGGATGTGGGTTAATCCAGATACTTTTTTTAGGTTGACTAATGGAGGGGAAGAAGCAAGATTAGGAGGTATTATAATGAACCCAAACGAATTAGGTATGTTAGGTGGTGTAGGTATTGCTTGTTTGATTTTCGATTTGTATCGCTTTAAAAATAAAATCTTTACCATAATAAAAATTATAATCATTTTTTATGCGTTGTTTATGACTGGTTCGCGGTCTTCATTAATTGGAGTCCTGCTAATTATTTTTTTTCATATTAATCAGACAAAACAACAAGGACTAAAATTTGGAATTATAGGGGTTGTTTTATTAGTAATGCCATTTGCGGTAAATCAGGTTATTTTAAAAGGTGGAGATAAAGAGCGTCTAGAAGAAATATTAACCTTAACAGGAAGATTGCCTTTTTGGCAAGCTTTAATAACAGAAGGTTTACCAAGAGAACCATTACTTGGATTTGGATTTATGAGAATAGATTACAAAGAGTATTTTCAAAGCACACATACATATCCTGGAAAAATGACACACAATACTTTTATGCAGGTATTGATGAATTTAGGATTTATAGGCTTCGGTATTGTCTTGTTTCAAGTTTTTTTTACCATACGAGCGTTTTTTAATGAAGGTAAAGAGAAAAAATTAATGCTCATAGGGATTCTCATTCCTATACTGATTAATTCCTTTACGGAATTTGGAATATTTGGCGAAAGCAACTACGGAATTTTATTTTATCAAATGTTGATTTTTTCTGTTTCATTTAAAAATAATCCAAGATTTACAACTTTTCAGAAAATATATTTAAGAAAAAGAAGACCTGATTTAATTCCTAATAATTTCCAAAAACAATAATAATTCCATTTTTTGGAATAATTACACTTGAGTAAAATCTGAAAAGTCTTGATTTACAAGGCTTTTTTTATTTGGCATAAATGTTTCTGTACTAAAATTAAAAGATATAGCTATGGAGAATATTTTTACAAACTTAGGATACACTGTTGCGAAAAACAGAACTAGTACAAATGATACACTAGTAAAAATGCTAGTTATTCATAATACCGATGGTACTCCAAGATGGATTTGGAATGCAAAATGCAGTACACCGCTTTTTCTGAAATTTTACAATGCAGGTTCATTTAGAGCAAAACTTTTTACAGTATTGATTAAAATGATTTTTGTTTTAAAACTGCAAAATATACTTTTTAAAAAGATGAAATTGTATTTCCCTAAAAGTGAAAATTCAATTTTTGATTGTAATGAGGATTGGGCAGTTTTTACTGGAACAGTTGGACCTAATAACAAAGCGATTTTATACACTAATCAGACTTTTTATAAAATTGCAACTACAACTACTGCGCAAAGTCTTATTCAAAATGAAAATCAAACCATACAAAAATTGGCATCTATTCAAGAAGCTTTCATCGTGCCTGAAAGTAAAAGTATGACAGCATCTGTAATTCAACTATCAGATATTTCTGAAAGCGACTTAAGACCTAATACTATATCGAATGCTCATTTTATTGCTTTAAATGCAATGTGTGCGATAGAAAAAAGAACTATAAGCGTAAAAAATTGGAATGCATTTCAACAATTGAAAAATGATTTCGACCAAATAAAAGATGACCGAATTCCAACAAATTTACTTCGAAAAATAAATTTATTGCTTTCAAAAATTGAAGAGAATGAAGTTGTTGAAACCACTTTTGCGCACGGAGATTTTACACAATGGAATATGTATTTGAATAATGATAAATTATGCGTGTACGATTGGGAATTAGCTAGTACTGACAAACCAAAAGGATTCGATTTTTTTCATTACATCATTCAAAAAGGAATATTAGTAGATAGAAAAAATTGGAACGAAATATACCATAGTTTAAACGAGCAATTTTTAAATGACTCCAATGAATTATTTCATAAAATTTCTGATGACGATTTCAAAAAATATCTAAAATGGTATCTGTTAATTTGTACAATGCAGTATGTGGTTGTATATGCACAACAACCTAAATGGCATATGCAAGTAGAATGGTTATTACAAACCTGGAATGACGGATTGAATATCTTTTTATCAGGAGAAAAAACATCAAGAGAATTAATCATTATGGATATGTTTGATTGTTTACACAATACATCCTATGCCACATTAAAATTTACTAATGGTTTACCAGAAAATTTATCTGAATTATCAGATATCGATATGATTATTCATAAAAGTGTAAATAAAAAATTAATGGCATTTCTTAAAAATCATTCGCTAATTTCTAAAGTGACTTTTTCGCCAAAAACTTTTATGAATGCCATACAAGTGGTTACAAATGAAGGTGACTTTTTAGCTATAGATGCTATTTGGCAGTTAAAAGTTAGAAATCTAACTATTCTAAATGCTCAAAATGTACTTAAAAATAGTTTTAGAAATTCTTATGGCGTAAAAACAACTTCTGTTATAGACACTACCCGCTATGTGGCATTGTTCTATATTTTGAATGGTGCAAAAATTCCAAAAAAATATTTGGTATATGAAGAGGTGTTTTCGGTTTCAGAAATAAAATTAGATACTATTATACAAGATTATTTTATTGATGAAAACAGAAATAAAAAAACACTACTCCAATTCATCAAAACAAGAAAATGTAATAGAAAAATACATTTTATTAAAAATAATATAGGTTATGCAGTTGATGTTTTTAGAAGTTTTTTTCAAAATACAGGTTTTACCATAACCTTTAGTGGTGTAGATGGTGCAGGCAAATCTACAATCATTGAAAACATTAGCTATCAAATTGAAAAACAACTTCGCAAACCAGTAATAGTTTTACGCCACAGACCTTCTATCCTTCCTATACTTAGTGTTTGGACAAAAGGAAAAGAAAAAGCACATCAAGATGTAATTTCAAGCCTTCCTAGACAAGGTAAAAACAAGAATTTCCTGTCTTCATTTGTTCGATTTGCCTATTATTATACGGATTATGTTGTGGGGCAATTCATAATTTATTGCAAATATATTTTGAGAGGCTATGTGGTAATTTATGACAGATATTATTTTGACTTTATAAATGATGGCAAACGAAGCAATATTGTATTACCTAAATGGATTACGCAATTTGGATACTACTTTTTATTGAAGCCAAAATATAACTTTTTCCTTTTTGCTGATGCCGATACTATTTTAGCTCGCAAACAAGAATTAAGTAAAGCTACAATTGAAAAATTAAACACTGATTATCGCACTTTGTTTTCAAAACTTCAATCAAAGAGTCATCAAACAACTTATAAGGCTGTAAAAAGTGAAACTGTAGAAACTACGCTTCATACTATTTTAACCACTATAAAATCAAATTAGCTATGAAGTCTATAATTCAAAAAATAATCAGATTAAGAAATCCAAACTTTCAGTTTGATGCCAACTTAAATTCGTTTGCACTGTTACAATTTATTTGGATACAAGGATTAAGCATTTTTAGGGGGTTAAAAGTGTTGTTGTTTTTCAAAAATCCAAAAGGGATTATGCTTGGAAAAGGCGTGACATTCTTCAACAGTCCGAAAATTAAATGGGGCAAATTTTTAAGATTAGGAAATTATGTGTATGTGAGTGCTTTAGGTCGTAATGGTGTTGCCTTTGGAAATAATGTTTCTATAGGAGCTTATAGTCGAATCATCGTTTCAACCTCCTTAAATGAAATTGGCGATTCCATTGTTTTTGGAAACAATGTAGGTATAGGTGAGTTTGCGTATTTAGGTGGCGCTGGCGGATTAACCATAGGCGATGATTGCATTGTAGGACAATATCTTAGCTGTCATCCAGAAAATCACAATTGTAATGATTTAACCCAGCTCATAAGACATCAAGGAGTGAGTAGAAAAGGGATATTGATAGGTGCCAATTGTTGGATAGGTAGTAAAGTAACCATTTTAGATGGGGTAAATATAGGTGCTGGATGTGTCATAGCTGCGGGAAGTGTGGTTACTAAATCCTTTCCAGAAAATTCAATTATAGGCGGTGTGCCCGCTAAATTTTTAAAATCAAGAAAAGATGCAAACTAAAACTATTTTAGCTAGTTGTTATGCTGTAAATCCCTATAAAGGTTCTGAGGACGGAATGGGATGGAATTTTGTATATCAAATTGCAAAATTTAATAAAGTTATAGCAATTACAAGAGAAAACAATCAGCCAGCAATTGAAAAATACCTGTCTGAAAATCAAGATGAGGTACACCAAAACATTCAATTTTTATACTACGATTTGCCTTATTGGATGCGTTTCTGGAAAAAAGGGAATCGAGGCGCAATGCTTTATTATTTATTATGGCAATACGGAATTGTGAATTTTATTAAAAAGCAAAATTTAGCATTTGATATTGTACACAATGTGAATTTTCATAATGATTGGACGCCTAGTTTCTTGTGGAAGTTAAAAAAACCTTTGATATGGGGACCTGTAGGACATCATCCGCTCATACCTAAGCAATATTTGAAATTATATTCTAATAAATATTGGTGGATGGACCGACTTACTTGGCTTGTTAAAAATTTGTTTTGGAAATTTTCTTTCGCACTACAAAAAACAAAAACACAAGCTAATCATATCTGGTGTATGAACTCAAGTGTGCCATCAGTTTTAAATGTAAATGAAAGCAAGTACAGTCTATTTCCATCTGTAGCTACAGCCGATTACTTTTCAGGTTCAATCGCTCAAAAACAGAGATTTACAGTGATTAGTGTAGGACGTTTTGTCCCTTTGAAAGGATTTGATTTAACCATTTTATCATTCATCCAATTTCTAGAAAATCTAACTCCCGAAGAAAAAAGTAATTGTAAGTTACTCCTCGTAGGAAGTGGTCCTGAAAAAGAATTGTACAAAAAAATTATTTCAGAACATCAAGCAGAATCTTTTATTGAAATTATAGAGTGGATTGACAGGGTAGAATTGATGAAAAAATACGAGGAATCTTCGGTTTTTCTTTTCCCATCACACGAAGGAGCAGGAATGGTTGTCCCCGAAGCACTTTCTTTCGGGCTACCTGTAATATGTTTAGACAATGAAGGACCAGGAGAATTTATTACTTCAAAATGTGGTTTCGCAATACCTAAATTAGGTTACAATAATACTGTTACAGAGTTAAAAAAAGCATTAGAAAAACTTTTCTATAATAAAGCATTACTATTAGAAATGCAAAAAGAAGCTCGTGAACTTTATCTTGAAAAATTTACTTGGGATAGCAGAGGAAGAAAGTTAAACGAAATTTACAGTCAGTTATGAGAATTATTGCAGTACATCTATTAAATGATTATAGCGGAAGTCCTAAAGTCTTAATGCAGCTATTAAAATGTTGGACAAAAAATAATTTAATAACAATCCTCTATACTTGTGGAGGAAGAGAAGGATTTTTGTCAAACATCTCTGGAGTAGAAACACATAACTATTGGTATCAATTTGCTAACAACAAAATACTTCGTTTACTATTCTTATTGACAAGCCAATTTGTTTTATGCATCAAACTTTTATTCCAATTAAAAAAATCGGATATACTTTATATTAATACGGTACTCCCTTTTGGAGCTGGAATTGCAGGAAAAATGGTTGGTTGTAACGTAATTTATCACATTCACGAAACATCTATCAAGCCAATTTTGCTAAAAAAAATCCTTTTTTTTATAGTTAAAAAAACGGCTAGTGAAGTAATCTATGTTTCTCATTTTTTAGCCAATCAAGAAAATATTAATATAAAAAAGCGTGTGCTTTACAATGTGTTGGAAAATGATTTTCAGAAGCAAGCTCATTCAAATTATAACCCTTCAAAAACTACAAAAAATGTACTAATGATTTGTTCGCTAAAAGAATACAAAGGAGTGAATGAATTTGTAGAATTGTCAAAAATGAATACCGAATATACATTCAAAATAGTAGTTAATGCTAATCAAAATGAAATTGATAATTATTTTAAAGATATAGTATTGCCAACCAATCTGTTTATTTATCCTACACAAACTAATACCCATCCCTTTTATCAAGATGCCAGCTTGATATTGAATTTATCAGATACAAACAGATGGGTGGAAACCTTTGGATTAACCATCCTTGAAGGTATGGCATATGGCTTACCAGCTATTGTTCCACCAGTGGGTGGCGTAATTGAGTTGGTAGAAAATGAGATAAACGGCTATTGTATTGATAGTAAAAAAACCGATTTTATTTCTAAAGCAATCCAAAACTTATTTTCTAACAAAACCCTTTACCAAGAAATGAGTAAAAAGGCCTATCAAAAAAGTTTCTTTTTTAGCGAATCGAACTTTGAAAAAGAAGCGATTTCGATAGTACAAAATTGGTAATACTTTCCAAAATATGGAATTTCAATAGCTTGTTAATCTGTGAAAACCCTTTGTTTACAAGGGTTTTAAAATTAAGTACAGTTTTTGGTTATTATGATTTAAAAAGAAATTATTATGAAATCCCAATAAACTAGCAGTTTGCGTATGCAAACACCAATGATTAAAAAGGGATAACATATGTTACCGCTGAAAAATAAAATTTAAACATATGAAAACTAAAAAAATTGCAATCATAGGAACAGTAGGCTTGCCAGCAAAATATGGCGGATTTGAAACGCTTACGTCACATTTAGTTAAACAACTTTCTTCTACATACGATTTTACGGTTTATTGTTCAGGAAAGAAATATAAAAAAGAAGAAAGGCTTTCTTCTTTTGAAGGTGCAAAACTAGAATATATCAATTTAGAAGCTAATGGAATTCAAAGTATTCCGTACGATACTTTGTCGATTTTGAAAGCTATTCGAAACAACGATATATTGTTAGTTCTTGGCGTTGCTGGAGCCTGGATATTCCCTTTAATTCGTTTGTTTACCAATAAAAAAATAATAGTTTCTATAGACGGTATCGAATGGAAAAGAGACAAATGGTCGTTACCAGCAAAATTGTATTTGTGGTGGGCAGAAAAAATCGCGGTAAAATTTTCCCACATTGATATATCAGACAATGAATCGATACAAGATTACACCGCTATGCGTTACAAAACCTTGAGTCGTGTGGTTGAATATGGTGCGAATCATACCGTAAGTGTTTCGCCAAATGAAAAAGATTTTGAAAAATACCCTTTTCTACAAAATGAATATGCCGTAAAAGTTTGCAGAATTGAACCCGAAAATAATGTGCATTTGGTTTTAGAAGCTTTTAAAAAACATACATCAAAAACCTTGGTTATTGTGGGCAATTGGGAAAATAGCCCTTACGGAAAAAAACTGAGAGAAACCTATAATTCTTGTGCAAACATTTATTTATTAGACCCCATCTATAACCAACGTGAAATTGACCTTATTAGAGGAAATGCGCATTTGTATATTCACGGACATTCTGCTGGAGGCACTAACCCTTCATTAGTAGAAGCGATGTATTTAGGTTTGCCTGTTATTTCATACAATGTTTCTTATAATAAAACCACAACAGAAGGCAAAGCCATATATTTCGACACAACCGAAGATTTAGTAGCCATTTTAGAAAAGATGAATCCAGAAGTTGCGCACCAACTTAAACTTACGATGAAATCGATTGCAAATAGACGTTACACTTGGGAACTGATTGCAAAAAAATACGAACAATTATTTGAAGAAGCAATGACTGTAAATTCTAAAAAAAGAATTTTTTCAGACCTGCAAACAAGAACCACTTTGCTAGAAGAATACAAAATTGCGCATTTATCAAACAGTCACGTTTTCTACGAAAAAAGTTAAAATTACGACACCGTTTAAATCTTAATTTTAAAAATTATGAACACAATAATAGTATTAATAGGGATAGGAATACTCTCGTTTGTATTGGCAAATATTTGTATTCCTATAATTAGAAAAACGGCATTACTTCTAAATTTAGTTGACAAACCAAATTTCAGAAAAGTACATACACAACCTATTCCTCTAGTAGGAGGAATAGCTATTGGTTTTATTTTTAGTTTATGTTCCTTTGTTTTTATTAATGAAGTTACATTTATAAACTACCTCCCCATCTTGTTTACTTCATATGTGTTGCTCATTGTAGGAGTTGTGGATGATAAAATAGATGTTAAAGCAAAGTATAAGTTAATCATACAGTTATTATTAGCCTTCTTTATTGCTTTTTCAGGAACAAGAATTACTTCACTTTATGGTTTGTTTGGAGTAGGTGAAATCAATTTGTATCTGCAATATATTTTAACCGTTTTAGTTATTACAGGTGTCGTGAACGCTTTTAATTTAATGGATGGTGTCGATGGACTGGTGGGAAGCTTATCTTTAATAGGTTTTATCTTATTACTTGTTGCGGGTTTTGTATATAATGATACTACACTCGGGAAAATTTGTATGGTTTTTATAGGAACTATCATTGGTTTTTTAAAATATAATTTCTCAAAAGAAAAGATTTTTATGGGTGATGCTGGCTCTTTGTTTTTAGGATTTATTTTAGTAAGCTTAGGGATTCATATGTTAGAAAGTCAAGTAGTAAACAAAGAAAATAACCCTTTGTATATGACTCTAATTGTGATAGCATTTTTTATTATTCCAGTTCTAGATTCCATAAGAGTTTATCTCACAAGAATTAAAAATGGATACTCTCCGTTTAGAGCTGATAAATCACATTTGCATCATATTTTATTACGATTGGGATTAAGCCATAAAAATATAACCATTTGGATTTCAGTGTTGCTATTGTTTTTATTTATCATTGGTTTAGCATTAATAAATAAGACATCAATCACTTTGGCAGTTACGATACTTATAACTGTTTTTTACCTAATAATGAAGTTTTTGGTTTATGTAATCCATTTGTACAAATGGCAGAAACGAATCAAGGAAATGGAAAAAATATAATCTTACGGTCCGTTTCACGCCCTAAACCTTCAGTAGCTTTGCCAATCGTACCTTAGTAAAAATATGAAAAACGATTATTAGGGTTACAAAAAAACGGTTGAGGAATTACGAGAAAATAAAATCCTCGATTGTAATTTATTGTTCGTACTCCGCACGCAACGAAACTTTAGGTGTTAATGTCTGGTGTTTTGTCACATTGTTATGGTTTAATTCTTTAATCTTTAATTCTAAATAGCTTGTCATTTTGTGATAACTTTACTACGAAATTTTCTTCTTTATTAATTTCTACTGGAAGTTTATCTTTTAGTATAGATGCAACAAATTGAATATTATTTCGATTAACAAACTCAGCAATTTTTACAAGCTGTTTGTCGTCCATTAATTCTTTTTTATCATTTAAAAGAAAATGAAAACAAGGTATGTTTTCTTCGTCTGCAAATAGGGTGTATGCAAGGTCAAAACAAGAAATTTCACCTTGCTTTTTCCCTGAACTCATATTTGCATTAAAAGCGCTGAATTTATACAATCTTTGTCCTTTCCTATTGGTAATTATGTCATATTTTACAGCATACTGTTCCCCATACAATTCATTTGAAATTGAAGCAAAGTGAACATTGAATTTATTAAGTTGTGTTTTTACCACCTGTTCAAAATCATCACTGAAAAGTTCGTTATCAATGTCGTTCAATTCTTTATTGTACTCTTTCAGATTTGACTCAACTTCATTTAATTGTTCAATAATATTTTCATATTCTCCTTTTTTTCTATACTTTTCTGTTAAATCAGCTATAATATTTTCTAGTTCCTCAAACGAATCACTTTTAGAAATTTCAGAAGTTAAAACTTTTTCATCCTCAAGAAGCCTCTTAAGTGCATTGTTGTTTTCTTGTATAGATTTTTCTATAGAAGGTAATTCCTTGGTAATAAACTTAACCTTTTCACCAATCATAGTGTTGTGAAACAAGACAAGTTCTGAAAAAGATTTTTGTATTGAAGTAATCTTAGAGGTAGCCTGTTCGTAAATTATTTCTAATTGTCGCAAATCAATTTCAGATTTACTTGATTTAAGCTCTGCTTCTGCTTCATAAATAAGCTCTTTACGTATGTTGAGTTTACCTATTACTGAACTTATTTTATTAATATCATACTTAATTTTATTAAGTTTGTCTAAGTCTTTTTCAAAATTTTCATTCAGATTAAAACTGCTCTTTTTGTTATTTAGTACTTCAATATCATTATTTATAAGTGACAGAGCAGTTTCATAAGCTGTTTTTGTCTGGTTTTTTTCTAGCCTTGTTTTGTAGGTGTCTTCTTGTCTAATCTTGGTTAGGATTTCTTGCTTATTGTTACCTTTTGTAAACTCACATCCGAAAAGAAAAAGATAGAGAGTTTCATACTCTGCATCAGAAGTAAATGTATCAAGGGTTTTAAGAGTGTTGTTAATACTTTCATCTTTGTAGCGAATGTTGTGAGAAATTATTTGTCTAAAAGTAGGTTTGCTCGCAAGGTGTTCGGGAAAAACAAGACTGCTTAATTTTATATCAAACTCTTCCTCTGTTAAATCTTCTCCGTTGATTCTTCTTATAATTTCTCTTCTAGCTAAAAAATTCCTCTCTATTATAATGTCATCAGTCCCTTCATCTAAATCGGATGAGAGAACAAGGGTAATTAGAACTTTATTTTCTATTAGAAAATCCTTTACAAGTTTGTATTCTTGTTTTTTTGTTTCGTGGTCCACATATATATGCTTAGGATTTGCTCCTAAACAAAAATCTACTAATTTAAGAACTGTTGTTTTCCCAACACTATTTCCTGTAATTTGATGTTCACTTTCATCAACAATCAAATTAAGCCCCTTGTGAAATTCAATTTCACGAATGACATTAGAACCACTAGTTATTGTTAATAATTTTATGAACATAATTCTATTTCACCTTTGTGATTAAGTTTTGCAACATCTAATAAATATAGCCAATCTAAGCACAGAATAAAAACTGAAAATGTCATCTGCTTTTTTAATTTTACTTCTTGGTATAAGTCAAGCATTTTATAACTCGTGTCTTTTTTTAAAGATTCAATTACAAACGCACCATTATAGTAGATGCTGTTTTCAGGATGAATATTATCAGGTAGTAGCATAATTATAATTGTTTGGATTTTCGAAAATTTTACATCTAATAAATGCATCAACAACTAGAATATTAATACAAAGTTCAAGTTCGTCAAATGGAATTGAGATATAATTGGAACTATTCAAAACTTTTTCCTTTACTTTAGAAATTACTTGAAAAAAAAGTAGGTCATCAGCTAAATTGCTCTTCGCTTTTGCATATTCCAGTCTAATGGTAGATAGAACTGAACTACTTTTGTTACTTCCCTGTGAATCGAATTCTGTGTAAATTTTGTCTACTCTTCCATAATGAACTACATAATCGTCTATAATTACTTTTGCAGCATTCAAATTGTTGTGAGAAATTTTTCTGTCAATCTCAAAGCTATTTGTTTCTGCCTCTGGATCTGACTTGTCCCAATCTTCTTTTGAAAGAATATTTATAACAGTTGCCAAATTTGATTCCAGTCTCACAGGGTTAATTTCTATAACTAATTCCTTTTTTACAAATTGGTAAATTCTTTCTTGATCGTCAATATGCAATCCTCTTATTTTTGATAGGATAGAATTCTTATCAATGATGTCCGTTGAGGGAGTGAAATTTATTCCATAAGGATTCTTGAAAGTGTCTTTTCTTAAATCGTCCGCATCTCTTGCAATTGAAATAAACTTAAAAGCATAACCATTATAATTTTTAATAGAGTTCTTGGAAAGAGACGATTCTATTTTTTGTTTACTAGCCGTTGACGAAACTTGAATAACAAATTTATTTCTATGGTCAATTAAATCAATCGCCTCAACATTTTGTTTGATGTCGTTTTCGTTTGTAACAGTCCATCCGTAAACCTCATTCAAGAAATATTGGTAGAAGTTTTCAGAGTGTCCGTGAAAGTCCAAAATATTTAGTCTACCCCTAGAAATTATCCTAAGAGCTAGAAGGTTTAAACGTTCTTCTATGATATTGAAGTAATCTGGTCTATTCATTTTATTGTCGCAAACTTAATAATTTTAGTCCTAATTTGTATGGTTATTTATCGTTTGTTTTTAAAGTTACGTTGTCTTCCACGCTTGTAGGTAACTCACATATGTCCGCCCTTTATATTTTTTACACATATTGTGTTCAAAGCCTACCAGAGCTTCTTTTGAAGTTCTGTAGCTTTTAGTTTGTTATCGCTAAGCTATAAAAATAAAAGATACCTTGCTTACGGGAAACCGTAAAAAAGTATTTTTTTTAATGAGGAGTTTTGTTGCGAAAAAAAATGTTGCTATTTTTTCTCCGTGACTTTTTGCCACAAACTTGTGAGAGAATTTTTGTGATATTTTTTTCTCCCAAAAATTCTCTCACAGCAGGGTAGGTGTTTTTAGATTTTAAAAAAAAATCTCACTGGTTTTATGAAGGAGGTTTTACCGTGTCATTGAAGATGAGCGAGAGCTATTGTGCTTAACCTTAACCTATTTCATCATTATTTTATGGTGGTGCAAATGACCATTATTATCCATAGCCTCAATAAAATACATACCTGTTGTCAACTTATCTAAGTTTAAAACAAGAGTCGTTTCTTGATTTTCGTTTTGATGCTCAAAAACTTTTTTTCCTTGAAAATCTCTAATAACAATCCATTGTAAACTAGCTGGTCGTTCATATTTGAATATTTCCTGGATTAATTCAATATTTAGATAATCTGAAGTGGGATTTGGAAAAATTTTCAACGCAGATGCATTGTTGTTTTGGTCTTCTTTTATTTTATTACAAACAGTATTTGTTTCAATAGGGTCTTCATAATCAAAAAATATCAATGCTTTATTACAAAATCCATCAGCATATTTTTTTGGCGTTATTGTATAGGAAAAGTAACCGTGACAACCCACTTCGTCTTGTTCTTTTGGTGGTAAATTGATATTCTCAAATATAATTGTCAACGCTCCTTTGTTAGTTAATATATATCGATAATTATGACTTGCCTCTTTAATTCTAAAGGTTTCCAAATCAAGTCCTTCAGGGATATTATTTTTAATATTTATAAAAGTGGCTTTGTAATTTCCAATATTCTCAAATCTAATTTTATAAGTGAGTTCTTGATTTTTAGACACATAGCCTTCATTACCCTCTCCTTCAGGGGTTACAGCTATATCATTTGGGTCTATTGCGCCTACTAATGCCATAGTAAACAAACTGGTGTTGTTATCGGTTTTTGATTCTGATACACTACCTGCAACGGTTGAAGTAACAGTCAATTCTTCTCCAATACTTGCTGATAAAGAAATGTTATCTATTAATCGGATATATTTTGTTTCGCTAGGTTGTATCGTTCCTAAATCAAAAGAATAACTTCCATTACCATTATTGGTATAAGACATATTAGCACTAACTAGTGAGATTTTAGAGGGATAAGTAAGATTTACAGTTGCATTATGATTCGCTGAGGTTCCTTTATTACTCACTTGAATTATACTTTCAGAATCGAATCCTCTTCGCCATAAAGTTGCCACATAACTAATTTCTAAATCTGGCTCTTGGCTACTAGCTTTTAACGGAATATAAACCGTATTTCCAGCGCCTGCATTTGCATTTACAGTACATAGGCCTTGCCAATAATTAGTATTTTGTACTTCTAACGTATAGGTTCCATTAGGTACATTCACATTAAAATATCCTTGGTCATTAGTCGTACAAGTCATTCCGTTTTGAACAATTTTGAACGTAATATCTGGAACTATTTCTTCGTTGGTGTCTTTACTACAATTGTTATTAACATCGTTAAATGTATAGCCATAAATAGGTTGTCCTGTCTCTTCAACGATAGTGATAAATTGATTTGTATTTACATTAGAAATCGTTTGCGTAATTCCCGAAGGCCATTCTACCATTATTTCTTGGATGATGGTTGCATTGTTAAGTCCAAATTTTTGTCGCATACTATTTTGTCCGCCAAAACCACTTACAGGTGTTTGTTGCTTTCTTTGCCAAGAATTATTTGATTTTACTTTTATAGAAGCACCTATTCCGTCTTTATTACTAACAACACCTTGCAATTTGATATTTATCCAAGCATTATTATTTTTCTTTCCGTAATAAAACAAATTTGTCTGATTCTCATCACGGGAAATTAAAACATCTTCTATTCCATCTTTGTCGGAATCGGCCCAAGCCATACCAAAACAATTACCTAAGTCGGCGGAAATATTATCATTAACAATTTTTGTAAACGAATTAGCCCCATTGTTTACATAAAGAAAATTTGCGCCATTATCATTGGTCACGTATAAATCTAAATCCCCATCATTATCTAAGTCAATCCAATTGCATCCGTGATTGTGTCCGCCATCTTGAATGATTGCATCACCATCGCCACTTAGCATTCCGGCAACTACTTTAGTAAAAGTTCCGTTGCCATTATTTTTATATAAATTATTATTTTGTCCCGAAGCATTTGCTACAAACAAATCTTCCCAACCATCGTTATCATAGTCCCCCCAAGTTGCACCCACAGAGTTATAAGCATCTATACCTATGGCGCCAGCATTAATCTTTTCAAATTGAAAATTGCCTAAATTTTTGAAAAGCGAATTAGGTCGGTCATTACCATTAGGAATAAAAATATCGATTAATCTGTCGTGATTATAATCACATAAAACAGGAGCCATTGCTCTTTCCGTTTCGCCAGCGACACTATTGGTCACTTTTTTGGTAAAAGTATTATTACCGTTGTTTTTATAGATTTGATGAAACTTAGTTGCAAAAAAATTAGTCAGTAATAAATCTAGAAAACCATCATTATCAAAATCGGCAAACACACCACCGTGGTTATAATCGGGCTGGTCATTTATTCCTGTATTAGTTAGTTCTGTAAATGCTCCCGAATCATTTCTAAAGAAACGATTTTTCATTTCGGTAGCATTAATCACTAGTACATCTTTATCCCCATCATTATCAATGTCACCCCAAATACTTGTAATCGATTTAGCATTAAATGATGTTAGTGGTGTATTGGTTATTTTAGTAAAGGTTTTGTTTCCGTTGTTTTTATACAATTGATTAGGTTTTGTATTGTCTTTATCTAAAATATACAAGTCTTCCCAACCATCATTATCATAATCTACCCAAGCGCTATTCCAACTGCTGCCAGAAGTTGTAGTAATGGAACTTGATGGGGCGTTTAACAAATAATTACAACTTACTAAGGAAATAGTTGCACTATCTGATAATGTAAAAGTTCCCCTAGATTCGGCAATCAAACAATTATAATTTGCAATATCTAAATTACTTGCATTTGTTATAGTATATGTCGAGCTTGTCGCACCAGCAATGTCAACCCCGTTCTTTTTCCATTGATAACTTAAAGTACCTCCATAAGAAGGAGTTGCACCCACAGAAAACGTATAATCTCCAGTAAAACAACCGCTCACATTTTGTGGTTGGGAGGTGATTATAGGAGGATTTGCAATAGCGCCAGTATTACCATCATAACCACATATTTTCCAAGTGACGTTAGTAATAGGGTTAACATACTCTATAGTATAAAAACCAGCGGCAGGAAGATTTGAATTATAAAAACAATACGTCACCGTAGTTTTTCCATTAGAATAACTTGGAACTGTAGCAGGTCCAGCAACCACTGTTGACAAGGTAGTTCCAATCCAAATTTTATTGATTGCAGGAGGCGCAGTCACATTTCCATCAAAAACAAAACGAATATTCCCTGTTTTTGACATTCCACTAAAATTTGTAGCATAAGAAGTACCTGCAAAGTTTGATGCCATAGGGGTTGACCCTACATTTGCGCAAGAGTTTGGTTGTCCGTTCCCATTGTTTCTAAAATCAATTATTGGACAACTTTGAGCAGACAGCACTGAAATACAAGCTATCTCAAAAACTAAAAAAAGTAATGCTTTTCTCATAAGATGAAGTTTTAATCTCAAGAGCAAAATCATTTTTAATTTGAATTTTACTTCTGATTTATATTCACTTTAAGCATTGCAATTTTTATGCTGTCTTTTAAATATATAGTAACGACAAGGATTTCAGAAAAAATTTGTAGCACTAAAATTCCATTTTTTGGATATTTTTCCAAATATAGAACATATGTAAAGGAGTAAAATTTTGATTTTCTTACACGGCATTCGCGTTTAAAAAATTGCCACAGATTACTATGATTAAAGCAAAT
>JASGCW010000150.1 GCA_030053945.1 Limnohabitans sp. | reverse complement strand
TATGAATTGGAATTCCTACATAAAGCAATATCAATCGTATCTAAAAATTGAAAGAGGTTTATCGCAAAACTCAGTAGATAATTACCTTTTAGATATTCAAAAATTAGAACAATACTTAATTGATAATTCTATTGTAATTTCCCCTATAAAAATTAAAGAGGAAACACTACAAGAATTTATTTATCACTGCTCTAAAAGTATAAATCCTCGTAGTCAGGCAAGACTTATTTCTGGACTAAAAAGCTTTTTTAATTATTTAATCTTTGAGGATTACCGTCAAGACAATCCGTTAGAGCTAATTGAAAGTCCAAAATTAGGTAGAAAATTACCCGACACTTTACATATTGAAGACATAGACAATTTAATTGCCGCTATAGACTTATCTTTACCTGAAGGCGAACGAAATAGAGCTATACTAGAGACTTTGTATGGATGTGGTTTACGTGTGTCTGAACTGGTAGCCCTAAAAATCTCTGATTTATTTTTTGAAGAAGGATTTATCAAAATTACAGGGAAAGGTAACAAACAACGATTTGTCCCTATTAGTGAACTGACTCAAAAGTATATCCAAATTTACAGAAATGATATTAGAACACACCTCACTATTCAGAAAGGACACGAAGACACGCTTTTCTTAAACAGAAGAGGCAAACAACTTACTAGAGCTATGATATTTACTATCATCAAAGATCTGGCTAAAAAAATAAACCTTAATAAAATCATTAGCCCCCATACTTTTCGTCATTCGTTTGCAACTCATTTATTAGAAAATGGTGCCGATTTACGATCTATACAATTAATGCTAGGCCACGAGTCAATTACTACAACCGAAATATATATGCATATTGACAGAAAACATCTGAATCAAGTGATGCAAACGTTTCATCCAAGAAGTAAGTGAAAACAATGAAACTATCCTGTTAAATGACAAAATACAAATAGTAAACCTCAAAAAACAAATAATCCCGAAGCTTCCTATCGTGTGGACAATGTCATTAAGTTACGGAATTTTAGTTAAAAATTCACCTTGCTATATCGATGATTTTAAAAGGATTATGTGATTTCTCCTTACGTCGAAATGACAAACGAGATGCTTAACTTAATGACATTGATCGTGTGGACACAATTCTTACTAATTTTTTTAATCTTAAAAAACATAAATTTATTTAGAGACCGTTATTAAATTCATTTTCTTTACTACACCTGACTGGTTTTTAAAAACCAGTCAGGTGTAGTGTTTTAAAATCAAGCAATTAAGCTTTTAAAATCGCACCAAATTAGTACCTTCAAAACAAGAAACTTACAGAACTAATTTTCAAACCCCTCACTTTCTTGCTTAACAATCAGAAAAATCTCAAAAAAAAACAAATTGACAAACGCCAGTAAAAACCAGCATTTATTTAAATATAAATAATATTTTATATTTTTTTTTGCACTTTTTTTCGTTAAACACTTTTTTATTTTTATTTTCGCAATCGAACCACTAAAAAAACCACCAAATGAACAAAGTAAATTTTTATTTATTTTTTGCATTTATGAGTGTATTTACTTACTCCCAAACGCAAAAAATAATCTCTTCCAAAAGAAATAATCTAACTATTTCTAACACTTCTCGAGACTACAACGCTCAAAAAAAGACGGTAAATAATGTTAGTTATGAAGATTTCTCTCAGATAACTAAAGTTTATACAATGCAAAAGGGTGCTCCTTCTTTGCCTATGTACTCCACTTCTGTTGAACTATCAAAAAAAGGTAAAGTTAGCATTGAGGTTAATTATGATAGTTATGTAGAATATAACGATGTTAACATCTTACCTTCTAAAGGGAGTTTAAAAAGAAATGTAAATCCTGATTTAATTCCATATGAATTCGGGAAAGAATACACAGAAAACACTTTTTACCCTGGCAAATTAGCAACTATTAGCGACCCATTTATTTTACGTTCTACGCGAGGGATTTCTGTTACGTATTACCCTTATCAATATAATCCAGTAACAAAAAAATTAAGAATTTACAAAAATATCACCGCAAGAGTGATTACTTCTGAAAACGAAGAAGGAATTAATGAAATAAACTTCAATAGAGAAGATTCTAATTCTGATTATGAATCTGTTTATCAAAATCTATATCTAAACAGAAAAAATAACACTCGAGCTGTTGCCCATCCTGTTAGAGATAGAGGTGAAATGTTAGTTATTACACCTAGTACTTACACTACAACTATTCAGCCGTTTGTAAATTGGAAAATTGAAAAAGGAATAAAAACTACTGTAGCTACTTTAACACAAACTGGAAGCACAGCTACTGCCATTAAAACGTATATTCAAAATTTTTACAATGCTAATCCAAACTTAGCTTTTATAGTATTAGTAGGTGATCACGAAAACTTACCTAGTTATTCTTATGGTACAACCAGTGCAAGTGAATCGCTTTGGAGTGATTCATATTACGGACAATTAGCAGGAACAGATTTATTTCCAGAAGTAATGGTAGGACGATTTTCTGGTTCAACCACAAATGTGCAAACAATGGTGAACAGAATACTAGAATACGAAACAAATCCTCTAACAGGAAACTGGATGACAAAAGCAATAGGTATTGCTTCAAATGAAGGTGCTGGCAACGGCGATGAGGGCGAAGCTGACTATGTTCATTTGAGAGGATTACGTACTAAATTGATTGGATATGGTTATACAACTGTACATGAATTCTATCAAGGTTCTCAAGGTGGCGCTGATGCTGCTGGCGAACCAACAGCTGCTATGGTTTCTACAGCAATCAATCAAGGAGCAGGTTTAATAAATTATACAGGTCATGGTGACCAAAGTTCATTTGTAACTTCTGGATTTTCTACCACTAGCGTAAATGGCCTTACTAATACGGGTATGTATCCGTTTGTAATTTCTGTAGCTTGTAACAATGGTACGTTTGTAGGAGGTACATCGCTTTGTGAAGAGTTTACTAGAAAAGCATACAATGGCACACCAGCGGGAGCTATTGCAGCTTGTGGCTCTTCTATTTTAATGGCTTGGGCTGAGCCTATGCAAACACAAGATGAAATGACGGAATTAATCATCCGTTCAGATGCTCTAAATGTGAGAACTTCATTAGGTGGATTATTTTACAACTCACAAGTAAGCATGCTAGAAACATACGCTCAAAATGCTAGTTCTAAAGAAGTTATGCAAACTTGGGTATTCTTTGGAGATCCATCAACAGAATTTAGAAGTAAAGTAACTACAGATATCACAGCTGCTCACCCAGCATCTATTACGCAAAGCGGAGGAAATATCACCGTTACTTCTAATACAGAAAAAGCAACCGTTTGTATTTCACAAGACAATGTGATTTTAGCTACTGCTGAAATCAATAGCGGAACTTCTTCTTTGACTATTCCTGCTTTAGCGTCAACTAACCCACTAAAAGTTACCGTATCGAAAGATAATAAAAAACCTTATAGAGGAACTATTAATGTAACAACTCTAGGATTAAGCGATTTTGAACACAAAACATTTTTAGTGTATCCTAATCCTGCCTCTGACTTCATCAACATTTCAAGTGCTACGTCATTTGACAACCTTAACATTGCTCTTTTTGATACTAATGGTAGAACCATTATCAATAAAGAAAATGTAAGTTTAGATGCTAATTTGTCGCTACCTGTTACGGGTATTGCTAGTGGATTATACTTGTTAGAAATTAGTAACAACACTCATAAAAGTGTTTTCAAAATACAAGTAAAATAATTTTTTTTCTTTCTTCTTTAAAATTAGTAAAAGCTGCCCTAGGGCAGCTTTTTTATCAATAATTTTATTCTTTTTAAATACCTTACTATAAAAACCAAAAAAAGGAATTTAAAGCTTAGTACTATTTTTCACCACAAGGCATTAAGTAAACTAAGAATCGTGCGATTGAATATTATCCAAAAACCAACATAAAACTACTTCAACCTCTCAACCAGCTCCACAAAACCAATAGCTTCCTGCTCTCCGGAGAGTAAATCCTTGATTCGGTAAGCATTAGCATTCATTTCCTCGGTGCCAACTATTACCACAAACTGAATTCCTTTTCGCTCGGCAAATTTAAATTGTTTATCTATTTTTGATGCGTCAGGATATAGTTCGACTTTTATTCCACTTTGACGAAGTTTAGCCACTGCTTTCATTGCATATTTTGCTTCTGCTTCGCCAAAATTCAAAAAGATTGCCTTTGAAGACACATTTACTGTTTCTGGGAATAATTTTAATTGCTCAATCACGTCATAAATCCTATCCAATCCAAACGAAATCCCTACTCCACTTAAATCTTTTTTCCCAAAAATCCCCGTTAAGTCATCATAACGACCTCCTCCGCCAATAGAACCAATTTTCACTTCTGCTGGAGCAGCTACTTCAAAAATAGCTCCTGTATAATAATTTAACCCTCTTGCTAAGGTAACATCAAGATTTAATGTAGCTTCTTTTAACCCTAATTCTAATACATTATCACAAATAAAACGAAGTTCATTTACTCCTTTCATTCCTTCTTCTGAAGTTACTAAAAGTTGTGACAGTTTTTCTAATTTTTCTTGAATAGAACCTGTAAAATTAAAAAGTGGTTGTACTTTTTCGATAGCACTTTCTGCAATACCTTTTTCAAGCATTTCTTTCTTTACACCGTCTTCTCCTATTTTATCAAGTTTATCTAGTGCTACAGTAAAATCAATCAATTTATCGGAAGCACCTATAACCTCGGCAATTCCAGATAAAATTTTACGGTTGTTGATTTTTATCGTAACTCCTTTCAAGCCTAAATTAGCAAAAACGGTATCGTATAATTGTACTAACTCCACTTCTTGCCATAATGAATTTGACCCTACCACATCGGCATCACATTGATAAAACTCACGATACCTACTTTTTTGTGGCTTATCAGCACGCCATACTGGTTGGATTTGATATCTTTTAAACGGAAAAACAATTTCGTTTTGGTGTTGTACTACATAACGTGCAAAAGGTACCGTTAAATCATAACGAAGTGCTTTTTCTGAGATTTTACCTGTAAATTTATTTAATTCGATTAATTCTTCTTTCGATATTTTATCTGCTGGATTAGATAGTAATCTTTCAATTGATTTTGGCAATTCTGTTTCATTAAAATAATTACCCGAATTCAAAATCTTAAAAATCAATCTATCCCCTTCTTCCCCATATTTTCCCATTAGGGTTTCTGAGTTTTCAAAAGTAGGTGTTTCGATAGGTTGAAATCCGAAAATTTCAAATTGTTTACGAATCGTATTGAATATATAATTGCGTTTAGCTACTTCTTCTGATGAAAAGTCACGGGTTCCTTTAGGTATGCTTGGCTTCATAATTAATTTAGAATTTAGAGTTCAGAATTTAGAAATAAGAGGTAACTATTTTAAAACAGCATTATAGAAATCAGGCTTATAAACTCAACCCCTAAATTTTGGGACTTGATTCCAAATTCTGAATTCTGAACTCTAATTTCCAAATTCTCGCTGCAAATATCTTATATTTATGATGAAATGGAAAATTTTAAAAGAGTTTGTAACAAAATTAATGCTCTAGTGACTTATTAGTTATGGCTGGATTAACATTACTTAGAGAAAATATAAAAATTGCATTGAGTTCTATCAGAACGCAATTGTTACGTACCATTCTAACTGTACTTATTATAGGAATCGGGATTATGGCACTTGTTGCCATCCTTACAGTGGTTTCTGCTCTTGAGAATACCATTTCGAAAGATTTTGCTTCAATGGGCTCCAATACCTTTTCTATTTCGCAATATGACAATCTAACTCGTTCACAGGGTGGTGGGGAAATCGAAAAAGTTAATCCAATAATTTCATATCCAGAAACCCAAGAGTTCAAAAAAATATATCAGTATCCGTTTACACATACTTCTGTATCTTTTACAGGTACTTCTACAGCTGAAGTAAAATTTGAAGGCGACAAAACAGATCCTGAAGTTCAAGTTTTAGGAGTGGATGATTATTTTGTAACCAATTCAGGACTTGAGGTAGTAAAAGGTAGAAATTTTACCAACTTTGATGTTGAAAACAATACTTATGTTTGTATTCTAGGTTCTGATTTTGAGAAAAAACTTCTAGCAAATGTAAATCCTATTGGCAAAACCATTTCAGTTCGTGGAGCAAAATTCAAAATTATTGGGGTACTAAAATCTAAAGGATCTACTTTTGGAAACAGTAAAGATTTACGAATGTTAATCCCTATTCAAATTGCACGTTCGTTATATTCGATTCCTAATATCAATTATAATGTAAGTGTAATGATTAACAAAAAGGAATTACTTGACGAGGCAGTAGATGAGGCTATGATTACTATGCGTCGTGTCAGAAAACTAAATCCAGTTGAAGATGTTAATTTTGGTATATCACGAAGTGATGATTTAATCAATAAAATACTTAGCATTACTCAATATTTAGGAATATCGGCTTGGGTTATTGGAATCATTACCATTTTAGGTTCTTCAATTGCATTAATGAATATTATGTTGGTCTCTGTAACAGAACGAACCAGAGAAATAGGTACCCGAAAAGCCTTAGGTGCTAAACGAAGTACTATTGCTATGCAATTTTTTATGGAAACCCTTGTTATTGGTCAAATAGGAGGAATTCTAGGCGTCGTGTTAGGAATTTGTATAGGATATGGCATTTCTATTTTGATAAATTTCAAGTTTGTTATACCGTGGTTAGCCATTACCTCTGCATTTATAGTATGTTTTATAGTTGCCGTAGTTTCTGGTTCTTATCCTGCATTAAAAGCTTCAAAGCTTGACCCTATAGAAGCGCTACGATATGAGTAAAACCCAAATAACACAGGGTATTCGCTTTTAAAAAAAATTTGAAGAAATAACCACAGATTACTATGATTAAAGCAAATAATAAATGTTAAAATTTTCAGCTTTTTT
>JASGCW010000036.1 GCA_030053945.1 Limnohabitans sp. | reverse complement strand
GTTGGGAACAAACAAATGCTGCTTCTGGAACTAATATGCCAACTGCGACTCAAACTTCTGGACCTGTTTATAGATCATTGAATCCGTCAACTTCACCTAAACGATATTTTCCAAAATTTTCTGATGTTTTAAATGCTAATTTGGTACCCACTTGGGAGGTAACTCCAAATGTAGCTCGCACATTAAATTTTGCATTAACAGTACGCGATAATCAAACTCCTACAGGAGGACAAACAGCAAGAGCTAATATGACGGTAACAGTGGCTAGTGTTGGACCTTTTAATACTACAGCTCCGATCGCTACCACTTCATGGGCTGGCAATTCTAATCAAACCATAACTTGGAATGTAGGGGGAACGACGGCAAATGGTATTAATACTTCAAATGTAGATATCCTAATTTCTACAGATAATGGGGTGACATTTTCAACATTATTAGCAAATACTGCTAATGATGGCACAGAAACAGTATTGATTCCTAATACTCCTAGCACAAATTGTCGCATTTTAATTCAGGCGGTAGGTAATGTATTTTATGCAGTGACACCTAAATTTACAATAACCGCTTCTTTAGGAAGTGAAAATTTCGAGTTGGATGATTTTGGAGCTTATCCAAATCCTAATAATGGAAATTTTACAATTAGATTTAATTCATCATTGACAAATGATGTAAATGTTAAACTTTATGATATGAGAGGAAGAGTGGTTTTTGAGAAGAAATATTTAAATCAAGGTGACTTCAAAGAAAATATAGAATTGAAAAATGTTCAATCAGGAGTATATATTTTAAATGTATTAGCTGATGGCGATAAAAAAGTTGTTAAGAGAATTATTGTTGAATAACAGTTAGTTAATCACAAAATAGATAGAAGGTTGCCTGAATAAATGAAGGCAACCTTTTTTTATTTTCTACAAAATGTAACTTTTTTTAAACTGTTACGTATAATCAATGATTTTAAATTTAATCAATAAACAAAATGGCACTAAGGTGTTACAAACTAAACTAATCTTTGATTCTATTTTTACTGCAGTGAGAATCAAGATAGCGCAAAATCACAAGCATTTATGTGTTGGTTTTTTAAATCAAAGAAATGATCTAACCTTAATTTTATTAAAAAATGACATCAATTTTTTCATTTTGGTGGTTAATACTTATTGTATTAACAGTACTATTTTACAAATTTGTATTACGTGTTTTCTTCGGGATGGTGATTGTTCCAGAAGATAAAATTGGTCTTGTGACAAAAAAATTCGTTCTTTTTGGAACTGATAAATCGTTGCCAGATGGGCGTATCATTGCAACTAAAGGTGAAGCAGGTTTTCAAGCTCAGGCACTCGCACCAGGTTTGTACTGGGGAATGTGGATATGGCAATATTCACTTGATATGACTCCGTTTACTATTATTCCTGAAGGTAAAATTGGTTTGGTATTAAGTAAAGATGGAAAAGAAATTCCTACAGGTCGAATTTTAGCTCGTAAAGTAGATTGTGATAATTATCAAGACGCTACTGCTTTCTTGAATAACGGAGGGCAAAAAGGTCGTCAAACAGCCTTTATTACAACTGGATCGTATCGTATTAATACGTTTTTATTTGAAATTGTAATAGTGGATCAGGTAAAAATATTTGAAAATCAAATAGGTATTGTAACAGCTTTAGATGGTGAACCAATTCCTCAAGGTCAAATTGCAGGTAAGTTTACAGAAGGACATAATAATTTTCAAGATTTTGATAAATTTTTAGAGCAAGGTGGTAATCGTGGTTTACAGCCTCAAGTAATGTTAGCTGGTTCGTATTATATTAATACTTGGGCATTACAAATTGAACAAAACCCTATGACTGATGTACCTATTGGACATGTAGGTGTAGTGATTTCTTATATTGGTGAAGACGGTGAAGATGTAACAGGAGAACACTTCAAACACGGAAATATTGTTTCTAAAGGACAACGAGGGGTTTGGATGGAACCGCTAGGACCTGGTAAATATGCGTTAAATAAATATACTACTAAACTTGAGTTAGTTCCTACGACTAATTTAGTTTTGAACTGGGCAGATGCACGTAGTGAAGCACATAATTTAGATCATAATTTATCAACAATTACAGTGCGTTCTAAAGATGGTTTCCCATTCAATTTGGATGTATCGCAAATTATTCATGTTCCTGCAAATGAAGCTCCAAAAGTGATTGCGCGTTTTGGAAGTATGAAAAACCTAGTATCTCAAGTTTTAGAACCAACTATTGGTAACTATTTCCGTAATTCGGCTCAAGATAGCGATGTGATTTCGTTTTTAAGTACTCGTAAGGAAAGACAAGAATCTGCTAGATCTCATATTAAAATTGTTTTGGACGAATACAATGTAAATGCTGTGGATACTTTAATTGGTGATATTGTTCCTCCAGAGTCTTTAATGAAAACATTAACAGACAGAAAGATAGCTGAAGAGGAACAAAAAACATATCAAACCCAAAAAATGGCGCAAGAGCAACGTCAAGGAGTTGAAAAAGAGACGGCTATTGCAGATATGCAAAAAGAGATTGTTCGTGCTTCTCAAAGTGTTGAAATTGCGCAAAGAACTGCTGATGCAACTGTTAAAAAAGCAGAAGGGGATGCAACAAGTTTAAAATTGAATGTAAATGCAGAAGCAGAAGCAACAAAAATGAGAGCACAAGCACAAGCAGAAGCTACTCGCTTAAATGCAAGTGCCGAAGCTGAAAGGATTTCTAAAACAGGTCTAGCAGAAGCTGAGAAAATTATGGCTATTGGTAAATCTACCGCAGAAGCATATCAACTGCAAGTATCTGCAATGGGTGACGATAATTTTACTAGATATAAAATCACTGAAGAAATTGCTAAAGGAAATATCAAAGTAATTCCAGATGTTCTAATTTCAGGGAATAGTGGCTCAGAAGGAGGTATTAGCGGATTATTAGGTATGAAATTGATGGAAATGATGGATTCCGACAAAAATAAAACTAATAATAAACCCAATAATAAAAAGTAATTAAACAAATTAAGAAGTGCAAAAAGTAAAAACTTTTTGGACAGCTGTTTAAATAGTACGAATAATGAATAATGGAGCTTATGAATTTTTAAAAAAAATAAAGGTGATTGATTTTTTAACTATTTCATTATCAGTAAAAAAATCAGATTTTGTAAAATCCTTTGAGGATATTGTAGAAAATGCTTCAATAGGTTTTTTTTCAGATCCCTTTGACCCTTTTATTAGAAGTGATAAGGAATATAAAGGTACAGTTTATGACTCTGGATTTGAGATAAAAAAAAGAAAACGTTTTTTTGATAATAATTTTAATATTGCCGTAGCAAGTGGAAGTTTTATTGAAAAAGATGGAGAATTAATTATAGAAACTGAGATTAATGGATTTAGTAAATTCTTTATTTTCTATTATTCCTTTTTAATTTTAGGATATTCGGCAGGAGTAATTGGTTTATTAAACTCAGAAAATGAGATTAGCTTTATAGCAGTTCCATTTTTGTTAATTCATGCTTTTTTTATGTTTGCATTCCCTTATTTTATAGTAAGGAAAAGTGTTCAAAAATTGAAGTATGAATTAGAAAGAGAGTTTTTTTATCTAACAAAATAAAAAAAGTTATTTTCTTGTTTAGAGGAGCCCTTAACTTAATCAATAAAAAATACCCCAAAAATGAAGTTTTTTTGGGGTATTTTTAAAAACTCTAGTTTAAAAACTAAGTGTTGTAATTTAGAATTTGTATGTAATACCAAATTTTCCACCACTTGTCGCATTTCCACCTCCTAATTCAAGGTTTAAACCAAATTTTTTAGTAAAGAAATAACGTGCTCCTACTTGTGCGCCAAGACCTAAACCTGAAGCTCTTGCATATTCTTTGTATGCAGTGTCAGTTTGCCAGATGTAGTAATTTAAACTTAAACCAGCATATAAATCCCATTCGTCATCCATATCTAGGATATCATTAAAGTGGTAGTTACCATTTCCTTGTAAACCAATAATTGAACTACTGAATTTACCACCATAATAATTTTGATTATAGGAACGATAAGAACCCTCAACACCTAATGTGAAGTTTTTACCCACTCCAAAATCTAATCCTACATAAACAGGTGTACCCCATCCAGATAATCCTAATCCAGCATTAAGTTGGGTATCACCTTTTCTTAATGTTCCTTGTGCTTGTGATGTCAATGCTAACCCAAATAGCATAAATAATGACCAAAATAATTTTCTCATAAAATTTTGTTTAATTTAATTTAAAGAAACTAAATCTACAATTATTATACCAATATCCAAAAAAAATGTAATGTTTAAGTTATATTTGCTACACAAAAAATAAAATTATGGCAGGTAATTCCTTTGGAAATATATTTAAAATAACAACTTTTGGTGAATCACATGGTGAAGCATTAGGAGGGATTATAGATGGTTGTCCAGCAGGTATAAAAATAAATTTTGAAGAAATTCAAAAAGAAATGCAACGTAGAAAACCCGGTCAATCAGCTATCGTAACACAACGAAAAGAAGAAGATGAGGTACAATTTTTATCAGGAATTTTTGAAGGTAAATCTACAGGAACACCTATAGGATTTATAGTTCCTAATACGAATCAAAAATCTGATGATTATTCTCATATAAAAGATACTTATAGACCTAGTCATGCGGATTATGTTTATGAAAAAAAATACGGATTTCGTGATTATCGAGGTGGTGGACGTAGTTCAGCTCGTGAAACAGCAAGTAGGGTAGTGGCAGGAGCAGTCGCAAAACAAATAATTCCAGATATTAAGATTACTGCTTTTGTATCTTCTGTAGGAGATATATTTTTAAATGCACCTTATCAAGATTTAGATTTTTCTTTGATAGAAACTAATGCCGTGCGTTGTCCAGATTTAGCTACAGCGCAAAAAATGGAAACTTTTATCAAAGAAGTTAAAAAGCAAGGAGATTCTGTTGGAGGTACAATTACCTGTGTTATTCAAAATGTTCCTATAGGATTAGGCGAACCTGTTTTTGATAAATTACACGCAGAATTAGGTAAAGCTATGCTTTCTATAAATGCAGTTCACGGATTTGAATATGGAAGTGGTTTTTGTGGAGCAAAAATGAAAGGTAGTGAACATAATGATTCCTATAATGACGATGGTACTACAAGAACTAACCTTTCAGGTGGTATTCAAGGTGGTATCAGTAACGGTATGGATATTTATTTTAGAGTTGCTTTCAAACCTGTAGCAACCTTGCTTCAAAAACAAGAGGTTTTAACTAATGAAGGTACACTAGTTGAGCAGCAAGGAAAAGGACGACATGATCCTTGTGTGCTTCCTAGAGCGGTGCCAATTGTTGAAGCCATGGCAGCACTCGTAATGGCGGATTATTATTTATTAAACAAACTTTACCAGTAAAATAATGGAACAAACAAATACGACCACACAAAAAAAATCTTTATTCTCGAACTTAACCGTTCAGATTCTAATAGCAATGATTTTTGGAGCTATTCTAGGAATTTTTGTGCATAATAATTATTCAGAAGATGCAGCAAAAGAGTTTAGTGGCTATATAAAAATGCTAGCAACTATTTTTATTCGTTTAGTACAAATGATAATTTCACCTTTAGTATTCACTACGTTGGTTGTAGGAATTGCTAAATTAGGTGATATCAAAGCAGTAGGACGAATAGGAGGTAAAGCATTAGGATGGTTTTTTACTGCATCATTCATATCGTTATTAATAGGAATGTTTTGGGTAAATGTTTTACAACCTGGTACTGGTTTGAATTTGAGTGGTATAGATTTGTCAACAGCAGCTGAAGTGACAGAGAAAACTCATAATTTTTCCGCTCAAAATTTTGTCGAACACATCATCCCAAAAAGTTTATTTGAAGCGATGGCTACCAATGAAATTTTACAAATTGTAATCTTTTCAATCTTTTTTGGTTTAGCTGCGGCATCTTTAGGTGATTATACAAAACCTGTGATTTCGGCTTTAGACAAAACTTCTCATATTGTACTGAAAATGGTAAACTATGTTATGAAGTTTGCACCAATTGGTGTTTTTGGAGCTATAGCAGGAGTGTTCGCGATTCGTGATTTGAATGAATTATTGATAACTTATGCTAAATATTTTGGTTCTTTTTTAGTAGGAATTACATCACTTTGGGCTGTACTTCTATTAGTAGGGTTCGTGTTTTTGCGAAACAGAATGAAAACTTTATTGAAGCATATTGTTTCTCCATTAGTAATAGCCTTTGGAACAACAAGCAGTGAAGCTGTTTTTCCTAAATTGACTGAAGAATTAGAAAGATTCGGTGTAAAAGACAAAATAGTTTCTTTTATGCTTCCTCTAGGGTATTCGTTTAATCTTGATGGAAGTATGATGTATATGACTTTTGCCAGTATTTTTATTGCACAAGCTTATGGAGTTCCATTAGATTTAGGAACTCAACTTACAATGTTATTAGTACTAATGCTAACAAGCAAAGGTATTGCAGGTGTTCCAAGAGCAAGTTTGGTTGTGGTTGCAGCTACTTGTGGAATGTTTAAAATTCCAGTGGAAGGAATTGCGTTAATTTTACCTATTGATCATTTCTGTGATATGTTTAGAAGTGCGACTAATGTTTTAGGAAATGCACTAGCTACATCAGTGGTTGGAAATTGGGAAAAGGAAAAATAAAATTTATATAGAGGACAAAAAAAACGCTACTTCACTAAAAAGTAGCGTTTTTTGTTTGAAATACATTGTATTCTTAAATAGTATCTTCTTTTTGTCCCATCATCATTAGATATGCTTTTAGGAATTCATCAAGATTTCCATTCATTACACCATCTACATCACTTGTTTCGTGTTGAGTGCGTACGTCCTTAATGAGTTTGTATGGATGCATAACATAGTTACGTATTTGTGACCCCCATTCAATTTTCATTTTATTAGCTTCAATATCTGCACGTTGCTCTAAACGTTTTTTCAATTCAATTTCATACAATTGAGAACGTAACATTTGCATAGCGCGTTCGCGGTTATCATGTTGTGAACGTGTTTCAGAACATTGAATTTGAATTCCAGTAGGTTTGTGTAGTAATTGAACCTTAGTTTCTACTTTATTGACATTTTGTCCACCTGCACCACTAGAACGAGCAGTGGTAATTTCGATATCAGCAGGGCTAATTTCAATTTCGATAGAATCGTCAACTAACGGATAAACATAAACTGAAGCAAAAGAAGTATGTCGTTTTGCATTGCTGTCAAAAGGAGAAATTCTTACGAGTCTATGTACACCATTTTCACCTTTAAGGTATCCAAAAGAGAAATCTCCTTCAAATTCGAGTGTTACTGTTTTTATTCCAGCTACATCACCTTCTTGAAAGTTTAGTTCTTTTACTTTGTAACCATTTTTTTCACCCCACATTAGGTACATACGCATTAGCATACTTGCCCAGTCGCAACTTTCTGTACCACCAGCACCAGCAGTAATTTGTAAAACAGCACTCATAGAATCACCTTCATCAGAAAGCATATTTCTGAATTCGATGTTTTCTATCAATTCATTCGTTTTGGAATAAAGTTCATCAAGTTCTTCTTCACTCAATTCGCCTTCTTTACAAAAATCGTAAGCGATTTGAAGTTCTTCAGATAAATTAACTGCTTTTTCATAATCTTCGACCCATTTTTTCTTAGATCGAAGGTTTCTTACTATAACTTCGGCTTCTTTAGCATTGTTCCAAAAGTCTGGGGCAAAAGTTTTTTCTTCTTCGTTTGTAATTTCAATCAATTTGGCATCTATGTCAAAGATACCTCCTCAACGCACCAAGGCGTTCTACAATACCTTTTATTTGCTCGGCATTTGTCATATAATTTTTATATTTTTGGTTTTAAATCTGAATTTATTTTCAGATTGTTTACTAATTTTGGGTGCTTTTCTCTGCAAAAGCAGTTTTAAAGAAAAGCAAATGTACCAATCCTTTTATAATTATGGAAATTAATTTGGTAAGTGATACCGTAACAAAACCTACACAAGAAATGTTGCACGCAATGTTTAATGCAAAAGTAGGTGATGATGTATATAAACAAGACCCAACAATAAACGCTTTAGAAGAAAAAGTGGCTACTATGTTTGGTATGGAAGCGGCGCTGTTTTTCCCCTCAGGAACAATGGCAAATCAGACTGCTTTAAAACTGAATACACAACCTGGAGATGAAATTATTTGCGATAAATGGTCACATATTTATTTGTATGAGGCGGGGGGAACAGCTTTTAATAGTGGTTGCTCTTTGCAGTTAATAGATGGTAATCGAGGAATGATTTCTGCTCATCAGGTTAAAAATGCTATAAATGACCCTGAATTTTTCCATGCACCTTTAACTAGTTTAGTTAGTATTGAAAATACTACCAACAAAGGTGGTGGTGCTTGTTATGACATTGAGACTTTGAAAGAAATTAAACAAGTTTGTACACAGAACAATTTAAAATATCATTTAGACGGTGCTCGTATATGGAATGCAATGGTTGCTAAAGGGCAATCACCTAGACAATTTGGAGAATTATTTGATACTATTTCCGTTTGTTTGTCAAAAGGATTAGGAGCGCCTGTAGGTTCAGTTTTAATTTCTGATGCTAAAACCATAAAACGAGCGCTAAGAATTCGTAAAGTTTTTGGAGGAGGAATGCGTCAAGCTGGATATTTAGCAGCTGCGGGAATATATGCATTAGATAATCATATCGATAGACTAGCAGAAGATCATCGTCGAGCTAAAGAGTTAGGGTATATTCTTAAACAATTACCTTGGGTGGCTTCGGTAGAACCTGTTGAAACCAATATCCTTATTTTTTCTGTTCAGCCTTATTTAGATGAAAAAATAATTATTCAAAAATTTAAAGATAAAGGGATTCATATCAGTGCTATGGGACATGGCAAATTGAGAATTGTAACCCATCTTGATTATCGTCAAGTAATGCACGAATATGTGTTAAATATTTTGCCTAAATTATCGGTTTAAGTTTAAATTATACCTAAGATTAATAACCCTCCATAAATTAATAATAAAACAGCAACTATATTTTGGATTGTTCTTATAGTTGTTTTTTGTAATAATTTATTACCAAAATATACTCCTATAAAAGCAGAAATTGTTGCAAATGAGATTAGTTTATAGTCTAAACTAATCTCATTTGATATAATTTTAGGTATATACACGCTTAATCGAGTTACATCAATCATACAGGCAATTACAACACCTGTTGCTACAAACACTTCTTTGCTAAGACCCGCTCTAACTAAAAAAGCACTCCTTAAGGCACCTTGATGTCCAGAAATCCCACCGAAAAAACCACTGAATATTCCACCCAGCGATAAATATTTCTTGTCAAATTCCATTTTTTTAAATTTTGGAATAAAATCAAAAAGTGCAAACACTATGAGTAGTATGCCTATGGTTATTTTAAGTAATGTGATATTTATGGTTTTATGATTTAAGGTATAAGAATAAATAATGCTTTCGTGGCTTAAGAAATCTAATAATTTAGCTCCTAGAAAAGCAAATAAAATAGCAGGAAGACCAAATTTTAAAACTACATTTTTATCTGCATTTTTTCCAAATAAAATGAATTTGAAAATATTATTTAAAAAATGAACTATCGCAGTTAAAACTATGGCTATTTCTATAGGGAAAAAGATACCAAAAACTGGTAATAAAAGTGTTCCTAATCCAAATCCTGAGAAAAGTGTGAGTCCAGAACCTATAAATGCAACAATGCATATAACAAAATAATCCATAGCAAAAATCGTATTAAGAAATAGTATCCAATTTTTTACAAATTTAAGTAATTCGATTTTTATTATTATGCAAAAAAAGTACAACTTGGTTTGTTAATTTTTTAATAAGAGTTAACTTTGTAGACTGGTTTTTAACTAAAAAAATAAAGTAAGTATGTATCATTCTAAAATTACAGGATTGGGTTATTATGTTCCAGAAAATGTGGTAACTAATGATGATTTATCTAAAATTATGGATACCAATGATGAATGGATCCAAGAAAGAACAGGGATAAAAAGAAGAAGACATGTAAATTCATCTGAAGATACAACTACTTCAATGGGGGTAAAAGCCGCTAAAGTTGCCATAGAAAGAGCTGGAATAAATAAAGAAGATATCGATTTTGTAATCTTTGCCACTTTAAGTCCAGATTATTATTTTCCTGGACCAGGAGTTTTGGTTCAAAGAGATTTAGGACTTAGAACAGTTGGAGCAGTTGATGTTCGCAATCAATGTTCAGGGTTTGTTTATGCAATTTCGATTGCAGACCAATATATAAAAACGGGTATGTATAAAAATATTTTAGTTATTGGTTCTGAAGTACATTCAAGAGGATTAGATTTTACAACTCGAGGTAGAGGTGTATCAGTAATCTTTGGAGATGGAGCAGGAGCTGCAATTCTTTCCAGAGAAGAAGATTTAACAAAAGGAATTTTATCTACTCATTTACATTCTGAAGGGCAATACGCTGAAGAATTAGCATTAATTGCACCGGGAATGGGTAAGCGTTGGGTTACAGATATTATAGCAGACAATAATCCTGAAGACGAAAGTTATTATCCATATATGAACGGACAATTTGTATTCAAAAATGCAGTAGTTCGTTTTAGTGAAGTAATAATGGAAGGTTTAAAGACAAATAATCTTGAGGTTTCGGATATTGATATGTTAATTCCACATCAAGCTAACTTAAGAATTTCTCAGTTTATCCAACAAAAATTCCAATTGACAGATGATCAAGTGTATAACAATATAATGGAGTACGGAAATACAACAGCTGCATCTATTCCTATTGCTTTGACTGAAGCTTGGGAAAAAGGTAAAATAAAAGAAGGTGATACTGTTGTATTAGCTGCATTTGGTTCTGGATTTACTTGGGCAAGTGCAATTATAAAATGGTAATTGATGAAGAAATCTATTCTTTTAGTATCATTTTTGGCTCTGAGTTGCGGGAAACAAACTTTTAGCCCTAGTTGGTTAAATGAGAAAGCACCGGATACTTTTCAAGCTCGATTTGAAACTTCAAAGGGAAATTTTGAAATTGGTTTCGAAAGAAATCTATCTCCAAAAGCTGTAGATAGAGTTTATCAACAAATTAAACATCATTTTTACGATCACACAATTTTCTATAGAGTGGTACCTAATTTTGTTGTTCAGTTTGGACATATGGATTCTACAAAAACAGCAAATAATTGGGATAAATTTAAAGTTGAAGATGAGGTTGTCAAAGGGAGTAATTTAAAAGCAACGATTAGTTATGCTCGTGCAGGGAAAAATTCCAGAGGCAATCACCTTTTTATCAATTTGAAAGATAATATAAAACTCGATACGGTTTTTTATAATCAAGTGAAAGGATTTCCTACACTAGGAAAAGTAACTAAAGGAATGGATGTAGTGGAAAAACTGTATGGTAACTACGGAAATAAAACTATGAAAGTTTATGATTCACTAGCTGTAAATAGGAAAGAGTTTTTAAAAATGTTTCCTGAATTAGATTCTATTCACAAAGTAATTATACTTAAATAAAAAGACCTCGAAGTTCAACTTCGAGGTCTTTTGTTTATAATGGCTCATTAAAATAATCCTCCCCCTTGTGTTTCGTTTTGTTCGCGCTGTTTGCGTTGTAAAGCTCTGTCTTTTCCAGAACCAAAACGATAGCTAAAGTTAACATTCACAGTTTGGCTTTCCCATCTAAATTGACCATCAATTTTGTCTGGATAATTATTAGTAAAGCGAGCTCTCATTTGATTGAAGATATCGTTGTAGCGAACACTAAAAGTTCCTTTACCTTTTAATATGTTTACTCTTGCACCTAAATCTGTTTTCCACATTTCTTTGCTAGAAAATTGTAATCCATTCTCTGGTGCTCTATACATTGTAAACCAAATTAGTCTAAAATCTTTAGTTAATTTGAAAGTATGATTCATTCTTGCATTGAATACAGTTGCATTTACTGTTTTTTCAAAGAAATCACCATTAGCATCTTGTACTGTGCCTTTTGTGTTTTTGAAATAGCTATCTACTCCAAAATTTAAACTCCACCATTTTTTAAAATCTAAGTTTCCAGATACTTCAACTCCATATTGAGTGTTGTGGTTAAAATTAGCAAATGTTAAAACTTTTTTATTTGGATCGAACGTGCTTTTGTATAAAACCTGATCAATTTCATCATTTATGTATCTGAAAAATGCACCGGTAGTTATAGAGCCTATTTTTGTTTTTCTTGTATAGTTGGTTTCAAGTGAGTTTGTGAATTGTGGTTTTAAATCAGAATTACCAACTTGATCTATTGTAGGGCTAGTCCATTTTCTAATTGGGTTAACTTGACCTAAGTTAGGTCTATCTACACGACGAGAATAACTAAAATTGAATGAATTTTTTTCAGATGCATTATAAGTAAAGAATGCAGATGGATAAAATGTAAAAATATAATCCTTAAATTGACCTGGATTTTGTCCTAATTGTCTGAAATCAGCTTTTACATCATAACTTTCAACTCTTGTTCCTAATTGATATTCCCATTTTCCTGAATTTCTGCTATAGTTAAAATAGCCTGATTGAATGTTTCTTTTATAATCAAAATCAGAATTATAGATTGAGTTAATATCAAAGTTGTTTTTTGTTCCATCAAAGCGACTTTCTACACCCAATTCAACTTTTGCTTTATCACTTATTGGCGTTGAATAATCAATATTGAAAATTAAATTATCATTCTTATTGGAAATCTGATTTGTGCTTAATACGTCTAAATTTCCATTTAAAATTCTTGTATCTTCAGGTTCGTTATTTTTATTATAATTAGCTTCGATATCTAAAGTTCTATCCGCTTTATCGAATTTTTTTCTATACACTAAATTGTAAGTTTCACTTCTTGTTTTAGAAATAGGACTCATAATTTGGCTTATGTTAGGATTTGAACCAGTTGTATAGTTTATATCTGTTTTGAAAAATCCTTCTTCATTATCAAAAGATTGAATAGTATAAAATGATAATGTGTTTTTATCATTCAAATAAAAATCAAGACCAGTTTTTGTGAAATAGTTTTTATTGTCATTACGGATGTAAAAATCCATAGTGTTATTATTACTACCGTTAAAAGTTTCGGTTATAATATTTCCTCTATTTCTGTTTTGTCCTAAATAGGTAGATTGAGTAGTGTAGAAATTAAATTTATTTACTCTATAGTTCATATCCAATGAACCATTGAATTTCGGCGTAATTCCAAAATTTACTCCAGTATTAATGTTCCCATTAAAACCCATTATTGCATTTTTATTCAATACAATATTGATAATTCCGCTCATTCCTTCTGGGTTGTATTTTGCAGAAGGATTTGTAATCAATTCAATTTGTTTTATTGAAGTTGATGGGATTTGTTGTAATGCTTGCATTGGAGTTAAGTTGGAAGGCTTTCCGTCAATAAAAATTTTTACATTTTCATTACCTCTCAAACTTACAGTATTGTTTTGTTGGTCTATGCCAACAGAAGGTATATTATTCATAATCTCTGCGGCTGTTGCACCAGCGGAAACTAAATCTTTACCAACGGTAATAACTTTACGGTCTATTTTTTGTTCGATAGTAGATTTTTCTTTTACTATAGAAACTTCTTTTAATTCAGTAGCTTCTTCTTCAAGAGCAATGGTATTTAAGTTTAAGTTTTTATTTTCTGTAGAAAGATTAAAACTTTTACTGTATTTTTTGAATCCCATATACTGAATTTCTAAAAGTAAATCTTTAAATGGTAAATTAGTTACAGTAAAATTTCCATTTTCTTTAGTGATAGCTCCAGATATTACTTTGTCTCCATCTTTTACAGTTACAGAAGCATAAGCAATAGGAGAATTGGTTTTCTTTTCTGTTATTTTACCCGAAATACTTCCTATGTTTAAAGGATTAGTGACGGGGACAGATGTTTGCGCTTGCATGAAAAATGTAAGTAAAAGCGCCCAAAGGGATAAGAATTTTTTCATAATAATTTTAAATATGATCAGATTGACGATTTTGATGTACTAGACGTTGTAAAATACGGTATGTTACATTTTTTAAGATATATTTAACAAAAAAGTCCCGAAGATCGGGACTTTTTTATTGATAATATTTTAAAAATTAGCGTTTTAAAGAAAAATGGGCTTTGAATATTCTTGTGCTTCCTTTTTCGTTAAATTCAACAGTAAACCAATAATCAGTCGATGGTAATGGTTGACCATTATAAGTACCATCCCAACCAGAGGAAGAAGGTGTAATCTCTTTTATTAATTTACCATATCTGTCAAATATAAATATAGGTGCATTTGGGTTGGTTGATGTTAAACTTTTGATATTCCAAGTGTCATTATATCCATCACCATTCGGAGTGAAAAACTTAGGATATGTAATGATTACTGCTTTTAATGGTGCTGGAGAGCAGATTCCAGTTTTGTCTCTAACAGAAATAATATGTTCTCCTGGACTGACATTATAGAAAATATTACTTTCTTGATAATGATTGTTGTCTAATTGATACTCGTAATTTCCAGTACCACTACCAATAACATTTACTGTTATATAAGCCGGTTCTTCAAAAGCATCACTATAAATAATTTCAATTTGTGGCGAATAGGTTGTAACCGTGGTGCTGGTTTTATTTTCACAATTACTAGCAAGGTTTTTCACAGTTACTTCGTAAGTGCCAGGTTGATTTACAGTTATGATAGGGGAGTTGCTACCATAAGGCGTACCATTTTGAGTCCAAGAAAAACTATGCCCTGCTGCAGGTACTCTACAATTTAAATTAACACTAGTTGCTCCACCATTGTTGTTTATACATAAAAAATATTCTTTTTCTAATTGAGGATCAGGAAGAGGATTAACATTTAGCACAATTGGTGTAACTCCATAGCACATATCAGGATTAGCTGTATTATAAATTCTTACCCAAATTGTCTCAGGATTGGTACTATTCGTATATTCAAAATTTGTAGTACTTAAATTTTCATCTATCAGTGCTGTTGCTGTCGAACTTAACGCATCAGTTTGTGTTTTAAAATATTTAAAACTATAGTTTGTTGGTGTTTGTGTACCTAACACTTGAGATTCATATTGAGTTAAATTAAATTGATAAATTCCATCAAAATTTGTACTATTATTTCCTGTGTAAGTGTCACAAGGAACTTGCGTAGTTACAGTGTTGGCTATAGGAGCATCTATAATAGTTATTGTGAATGAAGATTCGTCTTTACAAACACCTCCAAATCTATCAGGACTTTCAGTATAGATATAAATTGGTGAGACTACACTTGCAGATGTATATACAGTACCAGCAGGAATCACAGTACCACCGCCTGCCAAATGTGATGCGTTATAATAAAAATTATTAGCAGGTAATGCAGGTAAAGTATATGAAGTACAAACTTTTTGATTTTCGATTTTATGTGCAAATTGTCCCCAAAATTTAATTTTGAATGAACTTTCTGTATAACAAAATGGATCACTTGGGTTAACTGCTGTTATGTAAATTATTTTTTCATTGGTTGAAGGGCTATCTTGAGCATTAATGTCACTAACTCTTACTGTCAAACTAGGTAACGCAATTTGTGCACTTGGATTGTTTGGGTCATATGGATTATCAAAATATTGCCCAACAATTAGAGCCGAAAGAGTATATGAAGTACAAGTTTCTTGATCACCTCGAGAATCGATAATTGGTTTTGGATATATAGTAATTATCCAAGGTTTTTCATCGTAGCAAACTGGTGTTAATACTTCTGAAGACTCTTTGTAAATGTATAAAGTTGTGGTTGTGGTTATTACTTCTCCTGCAAATTTTTCAATATTTCCTGTTGTTGCTGGTCCTCCTGCCATAGTAAAATATCTAATACCAGAAACAGCAGGGGAATATGGATTAGTTGGTAAAGTATAATTTTCACATTTAGTTACATTTGTCGCGGTAGGCAAACTAGGTTTGTAGAAAGTAATATCAAAATATTGATTATAAGTACAAGTCGCTCCAGCAATATAAGTATAAACACGAGTATTAACAGTTATATTTCCAGGTGGTATAACATTTCCTCCACCGTTAGGAGCATCTCTATATTCTCCAACTGGTGCTGGAGTAAGTGTATAAGGTGGAGCACAAGTTTTAACAGGTTGGATACCTAAACTACCAATATATACCATAAAGTCTTTAATAGTAGACCTACAAATACCATTTGTAGCAAAAGCATATACGTGTGTTGTTGACGTTATTGGTAGTGTTAAGATTGTGTAAGTGTCAGTGACTGCATCGTAAGTGTAATAATTAGCAGTTCCTAAATCAGTCACTAAGGTTTGTAAAGTACTTACTTGTGTACAATCAAATAGATTTGTAAATGTGTTGCTAAGAGTTGGAGATTTTGTTATAGTTATATCAAAATGACTTTCAATATTAGGACAAGTTGTGTCTGTAAACGTAAAATAGGTATAAATAGTTGTTGTTCCCAATGTATTTATAATTGTAGTTCCTGGGAAATATTCAACGTTTCCTGTAACACTAGGCCCACCTGGCAATTTAAAATAACGCATTCCAGGATGAGTATATGCAGGTAATGCAGATTGGTCACATGCATTTATATTATCTGGCGTAATATCATTTACACCAATCACAAAAACTTTAAAACTATTTTCTGAGTAGCAACTAGGTGTTCCACCTGTTGCGTGGTAAATATATATAGTTTGATTAGTAGTAATATGTGTACCTACAGGATAAACTACTCCTGTGCCACCTGGTCCTCCAGGTGCAGAATAATAAGTTCCCGGATTAGTTAAAGCTGGTAATATATATTCTATACAAACATATTTATCTGGAACAATATCTAATATAGGTTTGGGTTTTACCACAAGGTTGAAACTAATAACAGTATAACAATTTGGATCTGTTTTATTTTCTACTCGAACATATATTGTTGTGCTTCCAGTGATTAATGGATTAGAAATATTTATCGGATTAGTATTTGCATTTGCATCAGCAGCTGTGTTGTGATAGCTTATATTGTATTGAGTAGATAAACTACCTAAAATACCATTACTTAAAGCGGACAAATCAAAAGCAGCTGTTCCTGAACCTAAACTTGATTCACATTCTGTTTGTGTACCTGGATTAGTTGGTGTAGGGGGAGGGGTTAAATCTAAAATAAAGGATTTAACTGTGCTACAACCATTTGAATTTTGTATTCTAACCCAAATTGTTTTTGGCAAATTTGCAACTGCTACATTCAAACTTGAAGTTAATGGGTTTACATTATTTTGAGCATCTAAAAGGGTGTCGTGATAACTAACAGTATTTAGAGTAGATGGATTTACTATGGCATTATTGTAAGATAAATCGAAAGTGTAATTAGGTAACCCAGAATTACATTTGTATAGGTTTACAGGGTCTGGTGTGCTAAGGGCAGCGTTATATTCAATAATTATATCATTAGTTGCTACAACGCAACCTGTAGAAATAATTGTATATGTTAAGGTGTAGGTGCCTGGTTGATTTATGGTTAAATTTGGAGTATTACCACCAATTGGGCTTCCATTATGTGTCCAGCTGAAATTAAAAATAGTTGGATCAAGACCAGAAGTTATAGTATAGTTTTGATTAATACCATTATTTGAACATAGGGCAGTATTATTAGCAATTGTTAAATCTGGTCCTAAGACATCGTTATTAAATTGAAAACTACTTCCTCCAAGAAAAATAGCAGAATCATAATTAGTATCTGTTCCATCGGCAATAACAAGTTTAATATGATAGTTTCTGTTAGGGACTAAAGTAGATGAGGCATTTAAAGCTATTGTTTGACCATTAAAATTTGTTGCAGCAGCAGCAGCAGCAGACCCTCCATTAAATAATCCAAAATATGTAGGATTAGCTGATGAACAACTTGAATTGTATAAATTATTTCTAATTGTTTGTACTGAAATAGGAGTTGTTGTACTAGGTACAACAGCAAGATTTGTGGTTGTACCAGTTGTTTGATCGGTTAGTAAAAATGCAAACGCATCTGGAGATTGACATTGGAAAGTACCATATTCCTCAGAGGCAAATAAAAATTGAAAATTAAAAAAAGTGGTATAAGTTGTAAAATCAAATTCTAAGACAGTCGCATTTCTTGAATTCATCGTTATTCCAGATGCAGCAAGAGTAGTTTCTAAAGCTGTATCACCAGTCCAACTTGTGTTGCCATCACTCAAAATGCTAGAGTTTGGACCAGGTGCATTTAAAACATTGCCTGTGGATAAAATAACTCCGCTAGCTAAAGGAAAACTCGGATTTGTATTTGTAAAATAGCCAATTCCGTTTGTGGAACCAAAATTACTACCTGTACGCCAAGTGATATTTCTAACTTGGGAGCAAGGACTATTTACAAGAACATCTGTTACAAGTTGGGGAACGGTATAGGTTGTTGTATTAACTGAAATGGATTGAGAAACTCCAATTACAGAAGAAAATAATAACAGCAGTAGGTGTATTTTTCTCATAGAATAGAATTTGGTTATTATTCAAATATAATTTTTTTATCGGTAAAAACATTGTTTTTACCGATAAAATGCAATTAAGTTATTAACATTATAAAATTATATTGTTAAAATGTTAAATTTCTTAATTTTTTGATGCTTTATAAAATTACAAATTTTATTTTTAAAATAGTATCTTTGCGACCTTTAAAAATAAAAATATGACATTACAACAAATCCTTACAGAAAAAATTCAAATTGCAGTTCAGCAATTGTTTGATGTTTCACTTGATAAAGTTGAATTTCAGGCGACCCGTAGGGAATTTGAAGGTGATATTACTGTGGTGGTTTTTCCATTGCTTAAATTAGTAAAAGGAAACCCAGTTGTTATAGGAACTCAAATAGGAGAGTATTTAGTATCAAATGTTTCTGAAGTTGAAAAATTTAATGTAGTTCAAGGTTTCTTAAATATTGTTATTTCTGATGCTTATTATATTAATTTTTTTAATGAAATAAGAATTATTGAAAAATTTGGATTTGTTAGTCCTAAACTAGGAGAAAAGGCTGTAATGGTAGAATATTCTTCTCCTAATACAAACAAACCTTTACATTTAGGTCACATTAGAAATAATTTATTAGGATATTCTGTTGCAGAAATTTTAAAGGCTTCGGGAAAGAAAGTATATAAAACGCAAATCATCAACGACCGTGGTATTCATATTTGTAAGTCAATGTTAGCTTGGCAAAAATTTGGAAAAGATCAAACGCCTGAATCGACTGGTTTAAAAGGAGATAAATTAGTAGGGAATTTTTACGTTGAATTTGATAGAGAATATAAGAGACAATATAATTTATTAAGAGAGAGACATATCGAAATAGTTAAACAAAATATTGAAGGACTATTAACTTCTGGTGTTTGGCAAAGAATGGATTCTGAACTGCTTCAAATATTGAATAACTCTTTAAGAAGCTTTATAAAAGAAAATTTAAACGAAGATGTTTCAGAGGATTTTTTAATAAGTAAGGTTTTTTTTGAATCTGATTTTGTTTTATCTACAACTAATGAAGAAGGAGTTAAAGAACTAAGAAATTCTTTTATAGAAGCAATAAATAGATATTCGAATGATTTGGATTTTGAGAATAATATAGTTTATAAAAAAGCTATACAGACTTATAAAAAAGAAGAAGAAAAACGTATTCCAATAATGCTTGAAGCGCAAGAAATGCTTCGCAAATGGGAAGCTGGTGATGAAGAAGTAGTAGCACTTTGGAAAAAAATGAACCAATGGGTTTACAACGGATTTGAACAAACATATAAAAACTTAGGTGTAGATTTCGATTCTTATTATTATGAAAGCAACACCTATTTATTAGGAAAAGAGGTTGTTCAATTTGGTTTAGAAAAAGGAATTTTTGAGAAAGACCCAGATGGTTCTGTTTGGATAGATTTAACAGCAGATGGTCTAGATAGAAAAATAGTTTTACGTTCAGACGGTACAGCTGTTTATATGACGCAAGATATTGGAACAGCGATTCAACGTGTTAAGGATAATCCTGATGTGGGCGGAATGGTTTACACTGTGGGTAATGAGCAAGATTATCATTTTAAAGTATTGTTCCTTATTCTGAAAAAATTAGGTTTTGATTGGGCAGAAAGTTTGTATCATTTGTCTTATGGAATGGTTGAATTACCTTCGGGTAAAATGAAATCTCGTGAAGGAACAGTCGTAGATGCAGATGATTTAATGGAAGAAATGACACTTACTGCCAAAGAAATTTCGGAAGAATTAGGTAAATTAGATGGTTATTCAGATACTGAAAAAGCAGAATTGTATAAAATTATAGGTCTTGGTGCATTAAAATATTATATGTTGAAAGTGGATCCAAAAAAGACAATGATGTTTAATCCTGAAGAATCTGTCGATTTTAATGGAAATACTGGCCCTTTTATTCAATATACTTACGCTCGTATACAATCCATTTTAAGAAAAGCCGATTTTGATTATTCTCAAAATGTTGTAGTGGCTGATATACATGAGAAGGAGAAGGAATTAATAAAACAAATAGCTTTGTTTCCTGATGTGATTCAAAATGCGGCAAATAATCATAGTCCTGCTTTAATTGCTAATTACGCTTATGATTTAGTAAAAGAGTTTAATTCTTTTTACCAAAATGTATCTATTTTAGGAGAGGAGAATCAAGATAAAAAAGTATTTAGAGTTCAATTGGCAAAAAAAGTAGCCGATACAATTCAATTGGCATTTAGTCTTTTAGGAGCTCAAGTTCCTGAAAGGATGTAAGATTAGTCCGCAGCTTGGCGGACTTTTTCTTTACAGTTAAATTACTATTTTTGAAAAATGAAGAAAATTATAATTACGATTATTGCATTAGGAGGCGTGGGGATTTTGTTTTGGCAACAAGGTTTAGAAAAGAAGGAGATTTGGGTTCAAATAATAGGGTTTGCAGCTTTATTTTTTGTAATGGCAAGATTAAGTGCTAAAACACCTAGCAAACATCAAGATAATCAAGAAGAAGATAATCAAGAAAATGTTTAATATAGGGGATAAAGTTTCAGTTTTGGATGACAATATAGATGGGATTGTTTTAAAAATCAATCAGCATCGCGTTACTATTGAAACAACAGATGGTTTTGAGCTTACGTATAGTGAAAATGAACTTATTTTGATAGAATCTTCTGTCCTGTTGAATGATTTTTCTAAAGCTAACTTTAATTCTATTAAACAAGAAAAAGAAATTCCTAAATCTAGAAGTTTTGTCAAAGAGAAAAAATCTAGAAAAGACGAAATGGTTTTGGAAGTAGATTTACATATTGAAAAATTACTTCCTAACAAAAAAGGAATGTCTAATTTTGATATTTTGACACTTCAAACTGAAACCGCAAAACGCCAAATCGAATTTGCGATTAAGAATAGAATCCCTAAAATAGTTTTTATTCATGGCGTAGGGGAAGGTGTTCTAAAAGCAGAACTCGATTTTCTTTTAGGGAGATACGACAACTTGACATTTCAAGATGCGAATTATCAAAAATACGGATTAGGTGCAACCGAAGTTTATCTTATTCAAAAGAAATTAATTTAAGCAAGATAATTTTAATTGGTCAAATAATCGCCAAACACATACTCAGCATTAGGAGCTGGATTATATTCTAAAACACCTTTTTTGAAAGTGGTATTATATAGTTTGATTGTATGTTTGTATTGACTTCCTGATTGAACAGTTTCCACTCTAATTTCTCCACTTGTAACAGCAACACCGTCTTGTGCAATCCATTCTTCTGTTAGGGATGGAGTAGAAGGCGTAATTGCAGAACAAAAGAAATTTGAATTCAAACTACCATTGTAAACTCTGTAAATTACTTTGTTATTCGTATCAATAACCTGTGCTTTTGTCCCTAATGTATGATTGAAAAGAGTTGGATTACTTATATCTAATAATAAAGCGTTATTGTTGTTGTATTTAAATATCAGATTATTACTAGAGCATTTTTGTGTTGCGGCTGAAGAATAATCAAATCCTAAATCTATAACATCTGTTCTGTAACTTCCAAATTCATAGGAATCATAAACAACTTGTTTGTTTGGGGCTATAAAAGTGATGTTTTTAAAGGTTATTTTATGATTATAGCCAACTATACTAGTGTTTGCAGGATTCATAATTTTTGTAGAAATTATTTGTAATGTTCCTCCTACCACATTCCAAGTCTCAATAACAGGGATTGAAGGTGTAGCACATATTTCATTAGTGTTTGTATTAGAAGAAAACTTTTTATACACAATTGAAGTAGCTCCGTTTACAGGTATATTTTGTGTTTGCTCTTTGTTTTGGAAATTAGTGTCAGGAGTATTTAAAATAAGTGCTTCTTTATCACTTATTTTATATAAAATATTTGAAGAAGTACATTTTTGAACTGTAGCATTTGAAAAATTGAAAGTTTCTTCGATAAGATTTCCATCATTACATGATGATAAAATAATTAAGCTAACGAGTAAAGTCCAAAAATTTTTCATTGTATATTTTTAAGGAACAAAAATACAATTTTTAAGTTTTAATCAAAGGAATTATTATATTTGGAGCTTAACTAAAAAACAATATGAATAACTCAAATTATCAAAACCAAACAAACTCAAGACCCTTAATTATTATTGTTGCATTATTTTTTATTTTCGGATTTGTAACATGGGCAAACGGAACTTTGATTCCTTTTTTTAAACTTTCTTTTGGCTTATCAAACACTCAAGCTTTTTTTGTAACATTTGCTTCATATATAGCTTATTTCTTTTTAGCGCTTCCATCTTCATGGATTTTAAAACAGCTTGGTTTCAAAAATGGTATTATTGTAGGAATGTTTATTCTAGGTTTAGGATCCTTAGTATTTATTCCAGCAGCAAGTTCTCGTTCTTTTCCTTTATTTTTAACAGGTATTTTTATACAGGGTGCAGCATTAGCTCTTTTACAGACAGCTGCAAATCCTTATTTGACGATAATAGGACCAATAGAGAGTGCGGCAAAGCGAATTAGTATTGCGGGAATTTGTAACAAGTTTGCGGGTATGATAGTGCCAGTAATTATGGGGTCACTATTTCTGAAAAATGCTGCAGAGATTGAGGCAAAAATTGCTAAAGCAACAGGTATTCAAAAAGAAGAAATATTAAATGATGTTTTATCTAGAGTAAATACGCCTTATATTGCTCTAGCAATTATTTTTTGTGCATTTGCAGTTTTAATTAAATACACTGATCTTCCTGAAGTTGAAGTTGAGGAGGATGTTGTGGATGAAAATAAAGGAGCAGTAATTCAACATAAATCTATATTTCAGTTTCCACATCTGTTTTTAGGAGCGTTTTGTATTTTTGTATATGTAGCTGCCGAAGTTATGGCTGGTGATATTATTGGAGTTTACGGAAAAGCTCTAGGTATTGATCCAGATACTGCTAAATATTTGACTTCAGTTACTTTATTTAGTATGTTGATAGGTTATGTAATAGGTATTTTTACTATTCCTAAGTACATCTCTCAACAAATGGCGCTTAGAATTTGTGCTATATTAGGTATAGTGTTCTGTACACTAGCATTTTTAACAGTTAGCTCTCAATACTCAGTTTTATTTATTGCATTGTTAGGTTTGTCGAACTCTTTAATGTGGCCAGCAATTTTTCCACTAGGAATAAGTCATCTGGGTAAATTTACAAAAACAGGTTCGGCAATTATGATTATGGGTATTGCAGGAGGAGCTATTTGGCCTTTGTTTTATGGCTTTTTAAGTGATGCTACAGATCACGGAGGTTTAGGAATTCCTTTTCATACAGCTTTTTATATAGCTATCCTACCGTGTTATTTGTATATTCTTTTCTTTGCTATAAAAGGCCACAAAATAGGATTAGCAAATAAAATGTAATTTTCTTAAAGAAATATTAATTTAGTAATCAGGATAAAAGGAATTAAGTACTTTTATCCTGATTTATTTTATACTATGCAAAATTTCTACCTTATCTCTTTTTTTATTGCGTCATCGATATTTGGCCAATCTACTAAAGAAATTTATAATCAAAGTATAAAAGCGTACCAAGAGAAGGATTATACTACTTTTTTGAAGATAACTCAAAAGTTAGATAGTATTAGACCTTCACATCCTACTTTTAGTTATAATTTGGCGTGTGCTTATGCATTAAATAAGCAGTTAGATAAAGCAATTACAACATTGCAATTATGCTTGTTAAATAACAATTCAATTGCATTTGAAACAGAAAAGGATTTAGAGAGTTTAAAGCAACACCCCAATTATAATTCACTAATAACTTTAAAATCGAGTTTAGACAAATCTTTATCTAGTGCTAATAAAGTAGTAACTTTATCTGAAAAAGATTTGCATCCAGAAGGTTTAGCTTTTTTGAATAAGCAAAAATCTTGGTTAGTTGGAAGTATCAGAAAGAGAAAAATAGTTTTATTTGATAGTAAATCCGGAAAATGTTCAGATTGGTTAGTAGATAGTTCGTTATTAGCTGTTATGTCTTTAAAAGTTGATGCAGTAGAGAAAACGATTTGGGTGGCTACTTCTGCTATACCTGAAATGGAAGGTTATGATGAGGCTTCGAAAGGAAAATCAGAAGTTTTGCAAATTGATATAAAATCAAGAAAAATTATTCAAAGAATTGGTCTCGAGGGGAATCACATTTTAGGAGATATTTTAGTAACAAAAAAAGGGGTTTTCGTGTCAGACAGTGGTGAACCTATTGTTTATAAGGTTCAAGATGGAAAATTAATTCCTTGGCTGAATTTAAGAAATGAAGCATTCAATTTGCAAGGTATTACAATAGATACACTTCAACAGACAATTTTTATAGCTGATTATTTAAAAGGTATTATGAAAATTGATATTCAGAATCCTGAAAAAAGAAGTTGGTTGGCATTTCCTGTTGATGGAACTCTGAAAGGGATTGATGGATTACAGTTTTATGATAATTCTTTAATAGCTATACAAAATGGGATAAAACCTATAAGGATTGTTAAAATTTATTTAGATAAGAAAAATGAAATTTTGGGTTTGAAATTATTAGATCATAATCGTCCAGAATTTAATGAACCTACGCTAGGTACAATACTAGGCGATTCTTTTTATTTCTTTGCCAATTCTCCTTGGAATGCTTATGATACTAAAGGAAATCTAAACCTTGAAAAGGTTAATAATCCAGAACTTTATTCAACTTATTTGAAATTATAAAATGTTATTTAATAAATATTTTCTTTCGGCTTTTACATCTTTTTTTATTTGGGGATTTTTTAGTTTAGCTATAAAGCCACTCCACGAATATCCTTCATTAGATATTTTGTTTTATAGAGTATTTTATGCCACATTTTTGTTGTTAATTATTAATTTTTTAGGAAGAAAAGATTCGATAAATAAAGATATACGCTTGTTTAATTCCTTCGGTAAAAAAGAGAGACATAAAACAATTTTATTAACAATAATTGGAGGTTTTTTGTTAACGTTCAATTGGTTCTTGTTTATGTATTGTGTTAACCATGTTAGTATTCAATCGGCATCATTTGCTTACTTAATTTGCCCCATAATTACAACCATTTTAGCATATTTTATTTTAAAAGAAAAGTTAAGCCAATGGCAATGGTTTTCTGTTCTTTTATGTGTAATTAGTTGTGGAATTTTGTCTTATGGGCATATAAAAGAGTTGATGTACAGTATTGTAATTGCTGTTTCTTTTGCACTTTATCTAATTAGTCAAAGAAAAAACAATCAGTTTGATAGATTTGTTGTTTTAACTGTTCAATTGTTAATAGCTTCATTGGTTTTACTTCCTTTTTATCCTATATATAAAGGTGTGACTCCTAGTGAATTTCTTTTTTGGGGACTTATGACTTTGATAGTGGTTTTATTTACTATAATTCCACTTTTTTTAAATCTCTTTGCATTAAAAGGTGCAAACTCATCAACAGTTGGAATTTTAATGTATACCAATCCATTAATAAATTTTTTCTTAGCAGTATTTTATTTTAAAGAACAGATAAACACTTATCAAATTATCGCCTATATGCTTATTTTATCTGCTATTATTGTTTTTAATCATAGGGCTATGTTAAGAAAATAAATTATCAGCAATCGTATTGTTATATTTTTGAGATATATTTTGTTTTTTGTTATATTTTTTTAGCTTTCCTGATGTTTCATCGATAAAAGTTACTTTTTGATCGATGAAATGAAGATAAATCATTTTTTGTGTTTTTTAAATATTATGAAAATGTTAATTTAATATTAAAAAAATATATATTTGGCACTTTATTAACTAAAAAACCAAACAAAATGAAAAAAAGACAGATCAGCACTATTTTTTTAGGTGCAGTTACATTGGCAACAATGTTTTCTTGTTCAAAAGACCAAACTGTAAGCAAAGAAGATGAACAGCCAACAGCTGAAGTGATTCAACAACCTAGTTTAAATGAATCAGATTGTTCTTATGTTGATAGTTATTGGCCTTCTACAGCTACATTATCTACAACATTGACAGCTGCTGCAGGAACATCTTCAGATGTAACTTTAATGACCAATCAAAATTCTGCGATTAAAACCTTTTGGAGAGGAACAACAGTAGCGGCTCCTACTTTTAGATTTGTTCGTAACGGAACAAATTGGAGTTCTACTTACAATGCAATTTCTTACAGTAGTGGCAGAATTTATTATGGAGAAGGTATTTTTAGAGATGCTAAATCTAAAGATGCTTCAAATCTAATTAATGTAATGATTCTTGCACACGAGTATGGGCATCAATTACAGTATGCATTTGGGTTACCTTCTGTAACAGAATCTACTGCTAGACCTAATGAATTAGAAGCTGATGGTATGGCAGGTTATTATTTAAGAAGAGGTTATGGAAAATCTACATTTGCTTCAATAGCTACTGCTTATGATTTTGCTTATGCTATAGGCGATTATGCTACCACAAATCCAGGACATCATGGTACACCTGCACAAAGAAAATCTGCTGTGCGTTTAGGTTTCTTATTAGCTGATCCTGCAAATGCTAAATTGACCGCAACACAATTTGATTATAATTTCTTCTATTATTATAATGGTGTTTTAGCAGGTACTTATAGAATGAATAAACCTGCAAATATTGATCAGAGAACTCATGACTTAGTGATGTCACACATGGATGAGTTAAGAAGAATTATGACAGGTCAAATGTCGGATGAAGAATACAAAAACCTTCAATAAATATATTATAAAAGTTTAATTTGGAAAAACTGCTCATTTTTGAGCAGTTTTTTTTATGTCAATATGTCATATTTTTTTTATTGGCATAATCATTGTCATTTTGCAAAGCGTGTGAATAACACTACTCACTCATAGAGGAGTAATCAAAAAAATGTATAAAAAGTAAAGGAGAATTATATTATGAGTAAAATTATTGGAATCGACTTAGGAACTACCAACTCTTGTGTTGCTGTTATGGAAGGTGGAGAACCAGTTGTAATTGCTAACGCAGAAGGTAGAAGAACTACACCATCTGTAATTGCTTTTGTTGAAGGTGGAGAAATTAAAGTAGGGGATGCGGCAAAGCGTCAAGCTGTAACTAATCCTACAAAAACTATTGCTTCTATCAAACGTTTTATGGGTAACAAATACTCAGAAAGTGCTAAGGAAGCTTCAACAGTTGCTTACAAAGTAGTAAAAGGTGATAATGATACACCACGTGTTGACATCGATGGTCGTTTATATACACCACAAGAATTGTCAGCTATGACACTTCAAAAAATGAAAAAAACAGCTGAAGACTATTTAGGTCATTCAGTTACAGAAGCAGTTATTACTGTTCCAGCTTATTTTAATGATGCTCAGCGTCAGGCTACTAAGGAAGCTGGTGAAATTGCTGGTTTAAAAGTAATGCGTATTATTAATGAGCCTACTGCTGCTGCATTAGCTTATGGTTTAGATAAAGCTGCTCAGGATAAAAAAATCGCTGTATATGACTTAGGTGGTGGTACTTTTGATATTTCTATCCTTGAATTAGGTGATGGTGTATTTGAGGTATTATCTACAAATGGAGATACTCACTTAGGAGGTGATGACTTTGATCAAGTAATTATTGATTGGTTAGCTTCTGATTTTCAATCTGCAGAAGGAATTGATTTACGCCAAGATCCAATGGCATTACAAAGATTGAAAGAAGCTGCTGAAAAAGCTAAAATTGAATTATCTGCTTCTGCACAAACAGAAATCAATTTACCTTATATTACTGCTACTGCAACAGGTCCTAAACACTTAGTGCAAACTTTAACGCGTGCTAAATTTGAACAATTAGCAGACACTTTAGTAAAACGTTCTATGGAACCAGTAGCTAAAGCATTAAAAGATGCTGGTTTATCAACTTCAGATATCGATGAGGTAATTTTAGTAGGAGGTTCTACTCGTATCCCTGTAATTCAAGAGCAAGTAGAAAAATTCTTTGGTAAAAAACCATCTAAAGGTGTAAATCCAGATGAGGTTGTAGCAATTGGTGCGGCTATTCAAGGTGGGGTATTAACTGGTGATGTGAAAGATGTATTATTATTAGATGTAACACCTTTATCATTAGGTATCGAGACTATGGGTAGTGTATTTACTAAATTAATCGAGTCTAATACTACTATTCCAACTAAAAAGTCTCAAGTTTTCTCAACTGCAGTAGATAATCAACCATCGGTAGAAATTCATGTATTACAAGGTGAAAGACCTATGGCAAACGATAATAAAACAATTGGTCGTTTCCATTTAGACGGTATTCCGCCTGCGCCAAGAGGTGTTCCTCAAATTGAAGTAACTTTTGATATTGATGCTAACGGTATTATCAAAGTTTCTGCAACAGATAAAGGAACTGGTAAATCTCACGATATTCGTATTGAGGCTTCTTCAGGATTAACTCCAGAAGAAATCGAAAAAATGAAGAAAGAGGCTGAAATGAATGCTGAAGCTGACAAAATTGCAGTGGAAAAAGCATCTAAGTTGAATGAGGCTGACAGTATGATTTTCCAAACAGAAAAGCAATTATCTGAGTTTGGTGATAAATTATCAGAAGGTAATAAATCTGCGATTGAAGGTGCTTTAACAGAATTGAAAGCAGCTTATGAAACGAAAGAGATTTCTGCAATCACTCCAGCTTTAGAAAAAATCAATGAAGCTTGGAAAAATGCTTCGGAAGAAATGTACAAAGCACAAGCAGAAGGGCAAGCTCAACAAGGACAGCCACAAGCTGAAAATACTGGTGATGCTACTCAAGATGTAGAATTTGAAGAAGTAAAATAATAGATTTTACTAGTAATAAGTAACTAGTGAAGAGTAAAAGAAACCGAGTGTATTTTGCACTCGGTTTTTTTGTTTTAATACCCTGTGATCAATAATTTTTTTGCGGCTTTCATTCCTGATTTCTGATATTTATTATATGCAAGCGCTGCTCGATTTCTAATTTGTTCATTGGTTTCATGGTTTAAATATCCACTAATGGCATCGTGTATCGTATAGGCTTCCGGAGCCATTAGGTGTGATGTCCAAACTAACGGATTTACATTGGCAGAAGTTAAATGAGGTGAAAAATATTTTTTGCTATAACAAGCTAAAATAATCACTGCTCTCTTTTTATTATCGGTGTTTATGAAAGTATTGTCTATTTCAAAATCCATTAATCCATCATGTCCTATATAAGTAACTAATTCTGAATTGCCTGCTATACCAATCTTTGAGTTATTAATTTTTATTTCCTCTTTCTGTTGTCCGCAAGCGCTTTTTAGGAAATTTTCGGTGCATTGTTTGATGAATTGACCATCATAGGCATCAGCGACTAAATAATAGTTTTTACTAACATGTTTGAAAACAATTCTTTCCAATATAACCGAGTTTACTTTAACAGATTTGATGAATTTCCATTCCTTACTATTTTTAAAATAAGTTCGAATTCCGTATCCACATCCCCAATACAAATTGTTGTCAGGATCTTGTCCGTTACCAATTTTTGCTGGCACTGGAACTATGCCCTGGTACTTGTTATCGCATAAAGCAACGAAAATATGAATAGTTTTAGCGGGTAATTCTTTATCTGGGAGAATAAATTAAATGTTGAAAAGAGAAAATAAATTAAACTGATTTTTTTCATAATAATTCTTCTTACATACTAAAATAGATAATAATGATTATTTCAGTATATATATGTTTTTTATATAAACTTCTAAAGAAGGAATTTATTTTAATTTAGAGAGTTTAATTTATGGTAATACCTTTTTAAACCTAATTTATTTGTGAATAGGCAATAAAAACAATTGAAATCAAGGCTAATGTTAGTCCAAGATAATTTAGTTTTGTTAGTTTTTCTTTGAAGTAAAATATACCTATTAAACTTCCTGATAGTATTACTCCCATATTCATCCCTATAAAAACTGTTGAAGGATTTGAAGAAAGTGCTTGATGGGCCTTTATATAAAACGATATGTTGCAAAAATTGAGTATACCTACAACGGCACCCCAATACATATTGTGTATCGATAAATGTTCTTTTTTTTGGTAGATTTGGTTTAAGCTAAATAAAGAAGCAATAACAAAGGCACCAATAAAGACTAAAAGTAAAATTTCGGTAAAAGTAAGTTCGCCTATCATAGCAACTTTTTTGAATAAGATATCAATTATTCCAAATCCTATTAATACTAATGGTAGAAAATACCATTTTTTATTTTCAATATCTTGATTTTCTTTTCGGTAAAAGGTTAGGAGTATCGCAATTAAAGCAATTAAAAATCCAATACTTTTATACAGGTCAAAGGTTTCTTTAGCAATAAATAATGAATAACAAATCGAAATAAATAATGATAAACGTTGTGCAATATCAGTTTTTACAATTCCTGAAAAATGAATGGCTTTTGCTTGAAACACAAAAATTGTTGGTAATAGAATTATTAAACCACTTATAATTAATCTTGTTTCAATTCCACAGGAAGTTTTAAACTCAGGTTTATAGAACAGAATTAGAGAAGTGAGAGCAAATACATAATTCCAAGAGATAATTTGAAAGGTACTTAATTCGGATTTTTTAGCAAATTTTAATGCCACTCCTACAAAGACGCTGCAAATGATACTTATTAAAATAAAATGCATAAACCGATTTTTTTTCAAAAATATAAAACATTTCAACTATTTCTTTAAGTTAGTAATAATTCCCTTCAACATCACAGGTACAATTATTTTGTGAAAAGGTTTTACAGGTAAGAAGTAAAATTTTCCAAAAGTATTATTGAATTTTACAATGGTTGAAATGGTTATTTCTTTTGTTGTGATTTTTGATTTGTTTAAAAAAAGTGAAATTCTAAAATTTAAATGTTTGTCATCTTCTCCTAAAACAATCTCATTGTCAGATTTGTAAAAAACTTTAAACAAACCTATTTGTTCACCAACTTCCCCTTTAAAATTCTCTAATAATTCTTGATGATTTTTGCCTTTTTCAGGTACTTTTAAGCCAAATAGGCTAACAATTTTATTTCGGAATTCGAATAAAACTCCAATCCATTTTGGTGCAGAGCTAAAGAAAGCTTTTGCTATATCTTCGGGTTTCAGAATTTTGTTAGTTTCAAAATTAGATTGATAACAATCAATATAATCGTAGTTTTTGTTTTGTTGAAAAATAGAATTTAGAGGAAGTGTAGTTTGTTTAGTTTGCATTATCCTATGAATGTTTATTTTTTTAAATTTTCTGTCAATTTGACTTATTAGTTTTTACAAAAATGTTTTCTGCTATTGTAGATTTTCCACATAAGCGACAAATGAGATCAGTCTTGCAGGTTTCTATATATCAAGTAAATATGTTTTTTGAACTATAACCCTTCAAATTTAAAAAGAAAAACGGTTATAGTAGTATTAAAATTTCATCTATATGATGATAAAAATAGTATATCACTTTTTTTGGCTATAAACAAGGGGAAAAACACCCTTTCAAAAAGGGATAATTTCCCTGTATTTGTTTCAGCTATCAATGTTAGATTTGTTAGAACAAACTAAACTAATATGCTATTTGAAGTTACACAAATAATAGTTGAAGAGGTCAATTCTTATCTAGAAGAATGCGGCTTAGACAAATCAATTGTAGCTGAAAATATAGCTTTATTAGAATCACAAAATGAAGCCGCAGATAATTTAAAAGACAAAGTAGCACTTTCATTACTAAATCTTCAAGAAGAAACAACTTTAAAAAATTTTCCGAATCAAGCCATCCAAGATTCTAAAGTTGTTTATAAAAATAAGATTATACATTTAAATCTCTATATACTTTTTAGTGCTAATAGAAACTTGTATCTAAAATCATTAAATGATATTTCCAAAATAATAGAGTTTTTTCAAGGAAAAAAACTTTTTAATCAAGCGAATACTGTTTTTGATAGAAATAGTTCCGCTATGGCAAATGTTGGAAATTTTAGTTTTACGGTAGAATTATATACGCCAACTTTTGAAGAAATGAATTTCATCTGGGGAACTCTTGGTGGCAGACAACTTCCTTCTGCATTATACAAAGTAAGTATGATTCAAATAGAAAGAAATATTATTAAAGGCGAAGGGCAACTAATCACTCAAATTGATGGTCAAACAAAACAATTTAATAATCAATGAGCTTCTTAATAACATATAAAAACCTATGCGAAGTAAACATTTTACACAGCTATTTTCTTAATGATGGAATTGATGAATTTAATAGTATGACGGCTTCAGAGAAAAGCAAAATGATGAAGACTTATGATATTAATAAGTTTTTTAATGTTGTTCCTACTATTGAAACACAAAGAATAATGAAAAATAATAATATCGTTTATAAGATTACAAAAAGCGGTATTAGGCTAGGGGTAAAAATTTCTCCCAACGATGAAAACTTAACATTTTCAAATATAAACTTAAACACCACATTAAATTTTATTATTAGAATTAAAGATTATTTGTTTGGAAATTATACAAACGCTACTTTATCTTCAGATCAGATATTCTTTTTTAGTAATGCAAAACCATTTAGTGAATTGGTGGGTTTTGAATATATCACATTAAATTCATCTGTAGATTTTATAACAGACGATTATAAACTACCAGCAGAAACAACAAAAAAAATAATAGAAACTTTAAGTGTTGGAGAAAAAAATCAAGTTTTTGGTATTATTTCTTTAAAAATGGAAGGCGATTCAAGTACACTAGATATTCTATCGGCAGCTCAAGAGATTATTGAACCAACACCAATTTTTAAAATTCATTTTAACAATCGAAGAACGTTTTGGAAGTATATTAAGAGTAACAGTTCTTTTGAAGTGGAAACTTCATTAGAACAACCACTAACTGAAAACGGTTTTGTTGAAATTTCACCAGATGATTTTACAACATCTCCACCAGAAGCTAGTGATTATAAATACCCTAATCCTTCGGCAAAATCTATACAGAAAATTGCAAGTAAAACGTACTCACAAATATTCATCTAAAAAATAAAATTAATTATGGCAACAACGTACAAAACACCCGGCGTTTACATTGAAGAAATTGTAAAATTTCCACCATCTGTAGCGCAAGTAGAAACAGCAATTCCTGCTTTTATTGGTTATACTGAAAAAGCTACAAAAAAAATTAGTGGGGATTTAAATTTAGTTCCTAAAAGAATTACTTCGTTATTAGATTACGAAACTTATTTTGGTTCTGCCTATCCAGAAACAACGATATCTGTTGATATTACAGACACTCTAGTTGACGGTAATTTGAGTAGAGATATTGTAGTGAATCAACCTAGTACTCCAAAACCATTTTTGATGTATTATGCATTGCAAATGTATTTTGCTAATGGAGGTGGCCCTTGCTATATCATATCTGTAAATACTTATGAGGATACAAACGGAAATGAAAATTTAGTTGATTTTGGACTTTTAAATGACGGACTTGATTTATTACGTAGTGAAGACGAGCCTACATTAATAGTTTTTCCAGATGCAAAAGCATTGACTGAATCTAATTTCTATGGGCTCTATAAGAATGCTCTAACTCAGTGTAAGGAAATGCAAGATAGATTTACAATTATAGATACACATACTTGTGAGGAAAGCTTTGATGATGCAGAGGTGGCAAGATTTCGTTTAGATCAAGAAAAAGATTATTTAAAATATGGGGCAGTATATTATCCTTATGTAGAAACAATTCTTGATTATGTGTATGATGCAGATGATATTTTAATTAACCATGTTTCTTATAATGCAGATGCAATGCCAACAGCGCTTGCTGAGCTTAATGTATCAAGTACTGCAATTACACCAATTATTAGTGCTTTAAGAACAATTTCAGATTCCATTGCTCCAGCGGGTAATGATACAATTTTAGGAACTGTTCCAGCTGTTTTAGATTATATAGAAAGACCATCTGGTTATAATAATGCTGTTGTTGGTGCAGAAGATTTTACAGTAGCTAAAACAGCAGCTTTTACAGTATTATTAGATGATTTAATTTCAGATTTAGAAGATTTAGTTGAAGTTAAAAAAGATATTAAAAATTCGGCAAACTCAGCTATTGCTTCTGTTGAAGAGTTGA
>JASGCW010000149.1 GCA_030053945.1 Limnohabitans sp. | reverse complement strand
ATATAAAAAAACCAATTAAAAAAATTGGTCTTATATATTATTCATTTTCGTATTAGTTTTGGCGTTTAGCCACCCATCTTCCAACTTCCATCGGTTGCTGAGCTTGTCGAAGCACCAACTTCCATCTTCCATACAAATAAATCATTGTTTTTATAAGGATAATTCAAATTTACATCTATATTTGCACTCGAATTTTGGTTCTTTACTTTTTTAAGTAAGATTAAAAGGGAATCAGGAGATTTGTGATTGTTGATTAAGGATTTGTGATTTCAGATTTATATAACTTCTGCAATCCAAAATCAAATATCTAAAATCTAAAATCATTAGCCTGAACTGTACCCGCAACTGTAAGCTAAAAAGCTTGCTAAAATCTACAACCACTGTTGGTAAATTAGAATTTAGAATTCTGAATTTAGAATGTTCTAATTTCTGTTTTCAAATTTCTAACTTTCAATGGGAAGGTATTTAGCAAGACGCAAGTCAGGAGACCTGCCATTATTCTTAATAAATTGTCTAATCTTCGGGAAAAAAGGTTAAGAAATGATAGCTATAAAAAGATTTCTGTTTGTTCTGTTTGTTATTTGTAGTCAATACACTTTGGCTCAAGATACTATTGCTAAAAAGTTAGATGAGGTAATAGTGGCTACAAAACATTTGCCTATGTATTTATCCCAAAAAACAAAAAAGCTAACAGATACAATTATTCGTAAAAATGAGCCTGTCTTAGGTGAAACGTTAAAAAATAATTCTCTAATATATTTCAAAGAGTATGGTAGAGGAATGCTTTCTACCGTATCCTTTAGAGGAACAACAGCTTCTCAAACAGCCGTATTGTGGAACGGTATCAATATAAATTCACCACTAAATGGAAGTGTCGATTTTAATACAATTTCAACGGTGGGTTTGCAAAGTATTGAGGTTAAGCCTGGAGGAGGTAGTGTTTTGTCTGGAAGTGGTGCTATAGGAGGAAGTGTACAATTAAACAATAGTGTTGTTTTTAATGGAAAAAATAATCATCAGTTAACTTTTGGAGTTGGTGATTTTGATACGTATCAAGCAAATTATTCAGGGATAATTTCAACCCAAAAGACGTCCCTTAGCGTAGGAATATCTCATTTTCAATCTAAAAATGATTATAGATATAAAGGATTGTTTACTTGGAAAGGTATTCAACGAAAAAATGAAAATGGACAATTCCAACTATCGGATATGAATATCGGATTTGGGTATAAAATTTTAGCAAAAAGTATGCTTAAATTATTTTCTCAAACGTCTTTCAATGATAGAAATATTTCTTTAGTAACAGAATCCGATCCTAAAACGAAGTATAAAATAAATTACTACCGTAATCTTTTAGATTACTCATATGATAGTAATAAGTTTATATTTAATCCAAGTGTGGCTTATTTGACAGAACAATATCAATATTTTCCAGATAATGAAGTGTTGGAGCAATTTACTTCAGGACAGTCGAATACATTCATAGGAAAGATTAATGCTAAAGTTCAATTATTTACAAAAACCACTGTTTCGTCTGTTTCAGAATATAATTCTACTCGTGGTTTTGGTCAAAGTTTTGGTGATAATGCAAGAAATATTTTTTCTACTGCCTTTTTAGTGAATCAAAAAGTGTTTCCGAATTGGATTTTAGAAGCTGGAATCAGAAAAGAATTGACAAACGTGTACGAAAGCCCGTTGCTTTTTTCTGTGGGTAGTGTTTCGGTTTTTGGATTATATACTTTAAAAGTAAATGCATCTAAAAATTTTAGGATACCCACATTCAATGATTTGTATTGGAATGAGTTAGGGAATCCTAATTTAGAACCAGAGATTTCGCTTCAGGAGGAAGTTACAAATCAATTGCATATAAAAAAGCTAACGTTAACAGCAACAGCTTATTATAATCAAATTCAGAAAATGATTAGATGGTTGCCTACTAATGGAGATATCTGGAAGCCAATTAATATCGATAATGTAAATGTTTTAGGTTTTGAAGGTGGGCTTTCTTATGAACAGAAACTATTGAAGAATCATATTTTTAAGATAGGAGGAGAGTATGCATATACCTTATCCGAAAATCAACAAACAAAAAGACAACTCACTTATACGCCTTTTCATCGATTGATAGGAAATCTGGATTATAACTATAAATTTTTTACTTTATTTCTTCAAAATAGTTTTACTGGAAAAGTATATACTACTTCTGACAATAGTAACGAATATATTTTGAAAGAATACAATTTGATAAATATTGGTTTTAAAATAGCACTTTTTAAAACCAGAATTACAATAAATGCAATAATTAATAACCTTTTAGATGTAAAATATTCAGGAATTGATAAACCAATGCCTGGAAGAAACTTTAATACTCAAATAACTTTTAAAATTTAGAAATGAAAACAACAAGAAATTATTTTTTAGCGGTTTTATCCGTGTTATTTATAACAAGCTGTTCAAAAGATGAAGTGGTTGTAGATAAGCCACTTGGAGCATATCAAAATGGTATCCTAGTATTGAATGAAGGTGGGTCTGCTTCTGGATCAACTTCATTTTTAAAAGGAGATTTAAGTGCTATTACAAAAGATACTTATAAGTCTGAGAATAGTGGTGATGAACTAGGTAAATATGCGCAGAGTATCTTTTTCAATGGAGATTATGCATATATTATAGCTGGAGGATCTAATAAGATTACTGTGGTTAATCGTAAGACTTTTAAGGTAGTAAATAAAATCGAAACAGGATTAGTAAAACCTAGATATGGGGTAGTAGTAAACGGTAAAGCCTATGTTACAAATGCTAATACGTATTCTTATTCAAATCCAGCAACAGGAAATACAGATGATTATGTTTCTGTAATTAATTTGTCAACTAATACGATAGAGTCAACAATAAGCTTAAATGCTACAGCAGATAAATTGGTGGCATATAATAACAAATTATACATTATAGAGCCTTATAATAATACAAAATTATTAATTGTTGATTTAAGTAATAATACTGTAAATAATTCGATTTCTATTGGCACTGGTGCAAATTCTTTGGAAATAAAAGATGGTATTTTGTATGTTTTAAGAAGTAAAGAAATAGTAAAGCTAAGATTGTCTGATAATACAGTAACTACTAATGCATTAGATGCTTCAATAGTGAGTGCTAAGAATTTAGATTTAGAGGGTGCTAAATTGTATTTTACAGATGATAATAAAGTTTTTAGTGGTGATATTGCAACCCTTTCTGTTAATATTACTCCTTTGATTACTTATACGTCAACTTCACTTTATGGAAAAGCATACGGTTTTGCAGTTATAAACAATAGAATTTATATTGGTGATGGTGCTGATTTTGCTACTGAAGGAAAAATTTATATTTATTCTAATTCTGGTACTTTATTAAAAGAATATGGTTCTGGTATTGCTCCGAATAGTTTTTATTACAATGACTAATTTTTTTAGTTAAGACTTATAATATTTTTACTTCTAGGAAAAAATATAGTTAAAAAAGAGGTTGTTTTTTTTAGACAGCCTCTTTTTTTCAAAATTTAAAAGTTCGTTATTTTGTCTCTTTTAATTTTACTTCATTTATTTCAGGTTGTTTGCCTATGCTTCTAGCCTTTCCTTTTATGTGTTCAGGAATTTCATCGAATTTTATTTTGCTTCCATCAAAGTAAATTGGTTTTGCTTTTGATGTAGTGTCATTTTCATTATGCATTACTTCACCCAAATTTTGATCAAAATCTTTTGAAAGAATTGTTTCGTCAAGAGCAACTTCTTTAGCATTTTTTTGAGTGCCTATAGCTGTCCAGTTAAAGGAAACATTACTATTACCGTTTCTCATTTCTTTAACGTAAAAACCTGTAGCTGTAACTTCTTTGACAAAAACACCATTACAATCACCTATTGGTGTAATCGTAATGTTTACTGTTTCGTTGGCTTGGTCGCTTGTAGTTAGTATGTTGCTGTCTACGCTATTAAGGAATTTTTGGTCAAAAGCTATAAATGTTTCTCCATTAGTTAGTTTTCCTTTACCTCTTGTCGTGATATCTATAGAGGTAGAGGTTGAAACGTATGTAACATTTCTTTGATCATTGCCCTCAATTAATTGAATATAAGGCTTGTTAGTTACGGTGTTTCCATCTACATAGGCTCCCATTTGTTTACCTTTGGCAATTAAACCATACTGAGAACCTTTAACAAAACCTCCCATAAAGCCTCCTTCAACACCTATTCCAACTACAGCACTTGGCGCATCTTCAGTATTCATTCTTCCTGCTCCATTTCCATTAGTTGCTGTTGAACTATAAGTTCCATACATAGTTCCACCACTATTAATATAAGCTAATGACGTCCAAGTACTTGAATTTTGAGCTAATACGCCCCCAGTTCTTCTAGGTATAGTTGCTCCTCCCACACTCGAGTCTATAAGTACATCACCTATCATTCCAAAGAAATATCCATCGACAGTATTTACGGTTTCTCTTGATGAAAATGCACCAGCCACACCAGCTAAGGCACTATTTGCACTTCCTACAAATGGCCCTAAATAAGCACCAGTACCTTGACGAATGTTTGTGTGAAGTCCTGCTACTCCCGCTACATCTTGGTTACCACCTGATGTTGTTTGTAAAACTCTACCAAAAACACCGTAAGCTGCTGAAGGATTTGTGTATCCATAAGTGAATCCGTAAATACCGTTGCCACCACCGTTATTAAAGGCGTTAATGGTATTTGAGCTTCTCGAATAAGATTGTGCTTGTAAAGCAGCTAAACTTCCTGTTGCAGCTGCTGTAGTATTACTTCCTAAATAAGCAAACATACCCACTCCTGTAGTTACAGAGGCACCCGTATTTGCACCAGTAACTCCTATATTAGTTCCAGCTAATGTTGAGTAATTTTCTCCATAAATAGTTGAACCAGTTCCGTAAGAAAAAGCTCCTATAGCTGTATCATTAGTAGTAGAGGTAGTTTTAGCTTCAAAAAGATTAGTTGGGTCTGTACTGGCAGATTCATTAATTAAAAAACGACCATTGTTCAATATTCTAGCTCTTTCAGTAAAAAACGGTGTCGTTGCTTTACCTGTCGAGAATATAATAGATTTTGTATTGTTTGCATTAGCAATATACATATCTTGTCCACTACCTACATACGTTACATCATTTGCTGCTCCAATATTGTAAGCTGTAGGAAAGTTGAAGGTTGAGTTATTTATACCCATCCAAGCAAACCCTGTGGTAGCAGTTCCATTATCAGCAGTAGCCGAATACCCACTTTGTGCTTGTGTACCTGTGCTTGTATTTTGAACATTAAATTGTAAGAAGTCATTAATACTACCTGTTAAATTAACACCAGTTTGGTTAGTAGTTGTTCCTGCTGCTACATCTAGTTTTGCAGCTGGTGCTGTGGTGCCTATACCTACATTACCAGTATTGGTTATTCTCATTTGTTCTGTATAAGCAGCTGTGAGATAATCACCAGTGTTAATAGTATTTGTTCTGAATGAAATTGCATTAGCTCCAGCAGCACTCATATAAGCAATATTACCATCGTGGGCAATTGACAGCGCATCCCAGTCTGCATTTCCTCTAACTGTTATTCCATTGATATCAGATGCATTATTTACTTGAAATCTTCCTAATGGAGTTGTAGAACCTATACCTACATTACCCGCACTAGTCACACGCATTTTTTCAGTATTATTCGTTCTAGTAATAAAATCAACTGCATCAGTAGTTCCTACAAAATTGGTTGCAGCAGAAGTTCCTGTATTACCGGTTAATCCCCAAAAAGCCCCATTAGTAGCTCCAGTAGTAGCAGAAACAACATCTCCAGATGCATTAGTCGCTAAAAAGTTTGTACTTGTTAAATTAGTAAAACGTAATCCCGAACTCCCTGCTGTACCTGTGGTGATATGTAGTTTATTAGTTGGAGAAGGTGTGTTTATACCAACATTTCCTGCATTAGTGATTCTCATTCTTTCAGAGAAAAAAGGTGTTGTTGCAGTACCTGTAGAAAATATAATTGATTTTGTATTGTTTGCATTGGCAACATACATATCTTGTCCGCTACCTACGTAAGTAACATCATTAGCCGCTCCTATGTTATATGCAGTAGGATAGTTAAAAGTAGAGTTGTTAATCCCCATCCAAGCAAATCCTGTAGTCGAAGTACCATTATCAGCAGTTGCGGAATAACCACTTTGGGCTTGCGTACCTGTACTTGTATTTTGAATGTTAAATTGTAAAAAATCATTAATACTACCTGTTGCATTAACAGCAGTTTGATTTGTAGTTGTTCCTGTAGCTACATCAAGTTTAGCAGCTGGAGTAGTAGTTCCTATCCCTACATTACCAGCAGCTGTGATGCGTACTTTTTCAGTGGCATTTGTTCCAAGGTTATTTCTTGTATGTAATGAAATGTGTGAAGGCCAATTTCCAGAGTTAGAACCTGTCGCAGCAATGTTTAAAACTTGTCCTGTTGCCCCTCCAGGATAGGTAGATTGTATTACCCCTCCATTATAATCTGCAAAAGTAGCTGGTGTAAAAGCCGATACCGATGTAGCTGTTTTGGTAGTTATGGCTGCGCTAGCATTTGAGGTAGCGCTACCTACTTCAAGCAAGCTTGTAGGAGTCGTTGAACCTATACCTACATTACCCGCACTAGTCACGCGCATTTTTTCAGTATTATTTGTTCTAGTAACAAAATCAACTGCATCAGTAGTTCCTACAAAGTTGGTAGTAGCTGATGTTCCTGTATTCCCTGTTGTATTCCAGCCAGCAGGCACTGAGGTTAAAAGTCTTACCCATATTGTTCCATTCCAGTAGTAGTACCCTGGTGTAACATCAGCAACTGTAGCTGTGTTATAAACAATCTCTGAAATGGTTGGAGTTGTTAACGGTAACGCAGAGGTAGTAATGGTAAGTGCTACCCGAGGAATCAATAAACCATCTGTGGTTGAAGTTATGTCTAAAGCACCATTTGGTATGGTAGTTCCAATTCCCACTTGCGCACTGCTAAGAAGTGAGTTAAGGAAAAATAAACAGATGTAAAGACATTTTAAATGTAATTTTTTTGTCATAATTAAGCTTTTTTAGATTTCAA
>JASGCW010000148.1 GCA_030053945.1 Limnohabitans sp. | reverse complement strand
TCGGAAGTATGGTTTCCTTTTGAGACTTTAAAGGTTAAATATACATATTTATCATTGGTGGTAAATCTTAATTTCTTAGCACCTTGTTTTCTTTTGTCTCTGTCTAGTTTAAAGTCTAATTCATATACTTTGCCCGCTATATCTTCAAAAATATAATCATAATGCTTGCTTTCAACCAGTTCTACTACAGGAATAAAAGCATCTTCTAATTTTATGCTTTCAGGCTCGCCATAGGTGATGCCTTCTTTTGCGGTTTCAATAACTTGCTGTTGCGAATTATAGGTGATATTTCCTTTAGAATAAATTATTGAAAAATTGAAAAATTTTATTGACTTTAAATTTATCTACATCTAACTCAAAGCTTTCTTCATCAGAAAAATTATCTATAGAATAACCATTTTTATTAAGTGCAATATATTTTAATTCATTTTTATTTTTAAAAAGTAAAACTAAAAATGCTTCATCTAACTTATCATTACAGGTTACGGATTCTACTTTTACAACTCCTTGATTTTTGTTTCTATAATAATTATAAATTATATCGCTAACATAATTTTTTTGTTCTTTAGTTAACAATTGTTTTTTTAAATAACTTTCCTCTTTAACAAAATAAGTAACATCTATATTCTCTTGATGTTTTGGTGTTGCAATGAAAACTGAATCAAATTCTTTAAAAGGAAACAAACCTAGCCTAATGTTTGTTGGAATATTAAACATTTTATTAGTTTTAGTTTCTTTAAATATTCCTGGAGGATTGTTTTTCTTGGAATCATTAAGTATTTTAGTAAATAATGGTCTATACTTTTTTATGCAGTATTTTGTTCTTATATAATCTAAATTTTGACTAAGAGCAATATTGCAATTAATCATTATTAAGATATAAATTATATTCTTTCTTAATTTTATTTTTCCAATTTTCATAATTAAAAGCATTTAATTAATTCCTCTATTTAAAAAAATAGTGATTTCCTCTCATATATAACTATGTGCTTTTTTAACAACTGATTTATTCACCATCAAGTAAGATTGAATTATAATACACTTTATTTTTACCACTTTTAACTGAGACAAATGAAATTTTAGATTTTATTTCATTTACTATATCACTTATATTGATGCATCTAAATTTTTCATTCAAAATTTCATTATCAATATCAAAAAAGTAAGTTTTATTTTCCTTATAATCATATACGCAATAAGGTTTATGTTCCATACTATGATTTTCAATAGCTAAACTTCCGATGTATTTAATCGATAATAAAGGATTTAAAGAATAATCAAAAAATGTAATGCAATCAATTTCTTTATAATAATGTTCATACTCAATATAAAATTTATTTTGTTTCTTTCTAAGTATTAAATAGTTTGAACTATCATAAGTTACGCTCACTAAAAGTTTATTTTTCTTATCATTTAGAAATATCTCACTTCCTCTATAATGTACTTTTTTGTTGTTTTTTAAATTTCTAATATCATTTTTTTTAATAATTGTATATATATTAAAAGTGTCATTCTTTATGATTTTTATAAGTGAAAAATTTTTCGCAAAAAGAATTTTGTTAACATCATTTTCAAATTTATCTTTTAACTCAAAAGTAATTTTAGAATTATATGATGGAATATCATACAAGGTAAATCTAGTTCCATTTTGAGAAATGCCAATTTGAAACAAAAACAGCATTAAAATAACTATAATTTTTTTCATTTTTTCCATGGTATTGTTAAGGGAGTTCCGTTGATTGATAATTTTATGTTTTGGTACGAACCAATTAATGCTCCTGATTTATATTTTTTCCATCCAAAATAGGGGTTGTCTGTTAAATTGATATCTGATAAACCGCAATTTTTATGCTTATCACATACTGTCCATCTCCGAGTACGTTTTGGACTATTAGTATCACAACTTGGAATATCAACTATATCACCAGTTAAAAAAATGGTAGTATCTGGAGCTAAATCGCTTAAATTTAGCCCAAAAGAATTAGTATTATCAAAATTTACTTCGCAACTCATAAAAAGTAAATTTTTTGTTCTTTTTGTTATAGCTATAAGTGCGTCTATATATTTTTTGTCAATAGTCGTATTCTTCCCTTTACTGTATTCGCACAGTTCAACACCTGTGATTTTCTTGGTTTCTGATGAAAATCTCATTCCTGATGATTTACTATCATTGGGTTTTTTTTCTCAATGTTCGCTTTTTTTAATGATGATGAGTACTCATAAAATTTATTATAATCTATCTTTTTTGTTTTAACAATATAAGGTGGAAACCAATAAATGCCTGCTGCCTTGAAGCCTTCATCCTTTTGGATTAAATCTCTAAAATTTTGATTTTCAATCAATTTTAGAGTGTCGGTTTCCTTTTTACCATAATTTGTATATGATACCTCTGCTCCTTTAATATTAAAATTATTTGTTGAAGCAAATTTCCAATCTAATGGATAGGCTGTATGTAAATAATTTATAAACGTAAAGTTTCTACAAAATGAAATTTCTTCATCATTTGCAGTACAATTATATCTATCAGTATAGATATATACAAAACCAGAACCTAAATTATTTGAAACTGCTTTAAAAATAACTTCTTTTTTTGGAGTAACCTCTATAGCATAATAACTGAGAATGATATTTTTTTTTTGTATATTATTATATACACTATCTTCATAAACATAATATGTGCTTTTTCCGCAAGACATTAAGATAAATGTTAACAATAAATAAATGATTTTTTTCATAATTATTTAATTGTTGTTAAATGTTTTTTACTCACTCCCGTTTCTTGTATTTTACTCCACTGTTTACAAGTATAACTTTTATATTGAAAATTAGAATTTACCGTACTGTTAACATACTGTGTGTAATCCATGTAGTTTTTCTCTGTTTTGCCTTGTTGATGCCAGTTGTTATATATAACCAAACTTTCCGCATTGCTTTTCTCCTGCTCTAAAGCGTTTGTTTTATTGTCTATTTCCTCTTTACTCAATAGATTTTCATTTTTTAATTTTTCGCTGATATAAAATTGACTCGTACTTTCAAGTTTTAAGGCATAACAACTATGGGTTTTTAATATCAACTTTTTTTAAATCTTTATTAAATAGATAGAATTTGTTGTAATCTATCTTTTTTACTTTGACAAAATATGGAGGAAACCAAACAAAATTGGAAATATTTAATTTGTTATCATTTTTCAAAAATTTAATAAGTTCCTCATTGTTATTGTTTATTAATGAGTCATTTGATTTTGTTAAATATACAATGGGTATTCTATCCATAACAACTTTTTTCCACAAACTATCTTTAGTGTTTGCAATGACATATTTAGCATTAAAAAAAGTAGCTATGGAGAAAGAGTTTTCTTTGTATCCAACTGACATAGGTTCATTTAAGTAAATAAATGCAGTATTTTTATATTTATCAGATGCACCTCGGTAGATAATCTCTTTTTTTGAATTAATTTCAATAGAGCAATAAGTAGATATTTCATCTGATTTCAAATCATTATTATATTTTTTTTCTTCAAAAACATAATATGTACTTTTTGTACAAGATATTAAGACAAATAATGCTAATAAATAATAAATTTTGTTCATACTATTGTAATTTTATTAGATATTTTTTGTCTGAACCTATTTGTTGCATTTTTTCCCATTGCTTATTAGTATAACGTTTGTATTGAAAATCAGTATTAGGTTCTTTATTAAAGAATTGTGTGTAATCCATATAGTTTTCCTCTGTTTTACTTTGTTCGTGCCAATTATTGTGTATAATTAAACTTTCTGATTTCTTAATTTCTTCTTCGAGTTCTTTTATTTTGTTGTGTATATCCTGTATAGTCAAGTTTTCTTCTTCTGAACTTTCTGATTTACCAATAAAAAATTCATTATTACTTTCCATATCTAATGCACCTTCATTAGGTAAAATTAAGCTTTCAAGAAAATATTGTTCAAATAATGATATTGAAACATTTTCTATTCTTTCTAAAACCCCTTTAATTCTAGAATATTTGATACCACAGTTTGATTCATAATTTACAGTTTCATTCTTCTTTTTCTTTTTTGATTCCAAACTATTAATTTCAGATTTAATATCCTCTTTATATCTCTTTCCAACTATTCTTTTTTCACTTTTCCCTAAAGTAGTTTCAAAAGTATGATGTAATCCCAAACTATGTCCTAGTTCATGAATTATCGTATCTATACCTATTCCAGTATTATTTAAAGCTACATCAAAAATATAACAAATTCCAGATTCATGAAGAGAATAGGCATATACCGTACTAATATTACTCTCTTTTAAAGAGGTGTTATTTGCTGTTGCTGTTGCTATACCCACATCAATTGATTCTTGTGATGTACCTCCATATAAACTTTTAGTATAAAATAAATACAATACTTCATTTTGTGGTAATGGTATTGGTGTTGCTGCTTGCTCTAGTTGTTTTTTTAGCTTTAGATATTCTTGGTATTGCTTTTGTACTTCAGAATCATTCCAAGCTTTTGTAGCAATTTTTTCTTGATGTTTTTTTATGTGATATTGTATATTGATTTTTCGTTTATAATCAAATTTTGTATCAAATATTTCAAGAAACTTTTTGATTTGTCGTACAACTTTAATTTCTATTTCAGCTGTTTTATTATTCTGTATGTTGGCTAACAGATTAGCAAATTTAGATTCGACAAGTTTATTAAAATCTTTTGCATCACTATCCTCACCTATTTTCTTAATTAAATATGTTTTTTTTAAAGTTGGTTCTTCTATAAAATATTTTGCAAAATCACTTTTATTAAATTTAATCTGATATGTTTGCGAAGCTAGTAAACCATAGATATAAGCTTGGTTAAAAGATTTTGTATTGAATTTTTTTTCTAATTCTTTAAAAAAAGGTTCGTGTGTTTTTGTAATTAATCCTGTTGATGGAGAATTGCTTTGTGAAGAATCTTCAAATATAACCTCCACAGGTTGTATTGTAGTTTTATAACGAGTGGCATTAGCTTTTATTACTAATCGTCCTATAGGAAATACATCGCCTACCCCTAAAGCTTTTATTTCAACATCTTTGTCAAAAGGTGCAATGCATTCTATTGTTATAGGTTGTGGATTTTTATCCCCCACTGTCATTGTTAGTGTGTCATTACTAATAATACGAATAGCATTAGGATTTGAACTTACAAATTTTACATCGTGAGTATCTTTTTTCTTTTTTTCGTCCTCTTTAGCTAGTACATATAAAGTAATTTTGCTTTTAGTATTATTAGGATTATCTAACACATTAGGCGGATACAATGAAGCATAGGAAGTTAAATGTACTTTTTCATCTTTTACAGTTTCTTCTGCTGGAACTGCCGAAATGATAGTTTCATAGTTGGTATAAGTACCCTCTGCACATACTTTTTTATCAAAAGTATCAAAACCAAATTCACCATCGTATTCTTTATCTAGTTTTCCATATTTGCCTTCAGCTTGTGCTTTAGAACGATAAAAATAAACACAAGCAGGAAAGTGAAAAGGTTCTATCCTAATTTTAGGAGCATCTTCTGGTTCTCCGAAACTAACCCCGTTTTCTTCACCTTTAAGACTTATTGTTTTGCCTGCATTAAGTACAATATCTTCTTTGGCAAAAGTTTTAATACCTCCTTTTGCACTAATTATAATTTTACCACCTACATTTATTGTATAAGACATAATTAAAAGAGATTAGATTTATCTGCGCTATTAAGTTTTATTTCCTTTTTTGAATGTTTTTCAATGGCATCTTCAGAATTAAAATTAACACTATTTTGACTATTAAGTGTTATTTGTTCTTCCGTATGTGACTTGTAATCTCCCTCTACAAAAACATCTTTTTTTCCTTTTATGTTTGTAAAACAGTTTCCAGAAACAAATAATTCATTCATAACCCCAACAGTTGTTGATTTATTACCGCCTACTGTAGTAGCTTTACTTCCTCCTATGTTTTCAGTCATACTTTGAGTAGCATTTAAACTTATGGTTTCGGCATTCAAAATAAATTCTTTCGTATTCATTATGATTCCTGCCAGTGATGTAATATCTATATAACGTTTGCCGTTTAATTCGATAATACTATCATCGGGGGTACTTAGTTTCCAACTTCCCTCTGCATCATTAGCTAGGGTTTCTATACCGCTTCTTGTTTTTGTGGCTTTTATATCATTCCCACTCGTTGCATACCCTGAACTTTCACTACCATTATACATAGCCCCTAATACAAACGGTTTTTCAGCATTGTTGTCCTCAAAACCTATGAATACCTCTTCGCCCTTTTCAGGAATAAAGTACATTCCTTTGCCGCCACCAGCGTGTGGGTTGGTCATTCGCAACCACGGAGAGGTTTCTTCACGTTGCCATGCAAACTTTACTTTGACTCTTCCTAATCCTTTTGGGTCGTTATTGTCGGTTACGGTTGCGGGTTGTGTGCCTGAGTGAGGGTGTGCTAGTACGTGTGTGTAAGGCGGTGCTTGCACACTTGATGGCACACCCTCAAACGTATTGAAATATTTTCCAGTTTCGTCCAGCTGGTGCGTTACTTGAGTAATAATATATTCCCCAAAATATTGTTCTTTGATACCATCCGCTGGATTGTTAGTTGGAGAAAAAGCAGGTTCGGTAATTTTTACCTTGTCGCCTATACGCAAACCTGGTTCGTCACTTTCTGCAAATAGCGTAATGAGACTGGCTGCGTTTCCTTGGGTTTGTGTTTGTACTCTATCAGATAAATGTGTCATTGCGCTACTTTCTCCAATAGCTTGTGAATACAAATGTGTACCTGATTCGGGATACAATCTTTTTGATGCTTCAAATGCAGAGCGGGTGTAACCCTGTTCTTGGTGGTTGAGTTCAAAAGACGAAATCGTTTGTGTCTCTGCACTTGTAGGCTCATAACCTAAATATGAAAAGCCTAGTGGCTGTGCTTTCATATCTATTTTTAGACTGTGTACATTGTTACCATAATACAAGTTGTAAGTATTGCCTTTGTTGGGGTCCCCTAAAAATAACTCAGTACCATTATAAAAAAACCATTCCCCTTTTTTTTGTGCTAATCGTTTTAAAAACGAAAAATCGCTTTCGTTGTATTGCACGGTATAGGGCAATGACGAGGTGTTTTTAGCATTAAGTTTACTTC
>JASGCW010000004.1 GCA_030053945.1 Limnohabitans sp. | reverse complement strand
TAACATCATAAAGTATATTTGTTATTTCTTTAGAAAGGGTTTTAGGAGTCAAATTTATATCCGCAGAAGAACCAGTTTTTCTAATAATTCTCCCAAACCAGTTTAAATCTCTTGTCGGTAACACATTTGGCATTGCAAATTTTTCTGTTGCATCTAATAATATGATGTCCTCTTCAATTTCGACACCAGCTATAACGTAATTATAGGCAGTTCGACTAGGGTAAAAAGCTATACCATTATCTCTAGTACTTATCAAAATAGGACTAGCATCTATTCCTGCAAATCGCAACATAGCCACAAGCATTAAATTTATTTCTGCTACATTACCGGTCTTATTTTTATACGCTGTCTTTACACCATCATGACAAGTATAATCTTCATATCCATTCCAATTGACTGTTGATTTTACATAATTAAAAATTGCAGCAATTTTTTCATCTCTAGTTTGTAAATTTTGTACTAATGCTTGTATCTCTTTTTCAAAATATCCAGTTTTATTCAATTCAGGACCAAAATTATCATTATCATAAATCTTTTTCACCACAGTTTCCCAATCTGTTGAAAAAGTTTTTAACATAGAATTTGGATACTTTATAGTGGATAATTCATAAATAACTCCAGCAGTATAATTATTCATATTATTAACATACCCTTCGTCTTTTATGGCTGGTATATTTTGAAGCGTATAAGTAATTACATTTTCGTTATAATCTATGGAGCTTTGAGAAAATGTAGTACTAGTAGGATTAAACCCGTATCCACCAGATCTTTCTTTTTCCTGAAAAACAATGGATCTTGTAACAAACTCATTCTTTGTAATAGGTGTATAGCTTCCTTTTTGACGTATATTATATGTATAATACTCGGGAATTCTAGTTTGATATTCTGAAAAATTAACAGGTATTTTTTCTTCAAAATCCCAATCTCTTACATCTGAAAAAAATGGTGAAATAATTTTGTATTTATATTCAACAATTGTACCTACTTTAACTTCAGGAAAAAGTATTTTTTTTGTTTTTCTAAATTTATTTAAACGCTCATCAAACTCTCCTTCCCCTTTCAATTTTGTCTTAACAATTTTATTGTCTACTAAATTATAACTGTAAGCTTCAGAAATTGAAACTCTTTCCCTGGATGTGCCATCATCATAATATCTTATTTGTTGATTAGCAAAATCATAACCTCCTTTTTTGTAAATTTTAATTTTAGTTTGTACTTCTATAAAAAGTTCAAACCCATTACCCTGTGAATATTCTATTTTAGAAACACCTTTTCTAAATAAAATAGCTGCCACAGCCGCTGTATCTTTAGAGTGCGATTTTTCTTTTAACTCATCAATAGTTACTTTCCCTAATTCATATTTTTGACTAAAACCATTGATCCCAATCAAAAACAATACTATTACTAAAAAATTTTTCATTGTATTTACTTAATTATTACTTTTGAATTATCTTGTTTTGCGATTTCTTCTCGAAACAGCCTATATTGCTCGTACTCTTCTTTATTATAGTTTCCTTTTTTAATCCATAATTTTCTAATATATTTTATTTTATTTGAGCCTAAAGCAGTGGTTTCTGCAATATACTTACCGTATTTATTTTCTATCTCAACTTTTTCTGGCTTAAAAGAGATTTTTTTATTTACAGGAATTTCTATTTCGATAGTATCTTCATCATAAAATCCTTTTGGAATTTCAAAACTTGTTTTTCTTGATCGATACCTCTTAGGAGTAAATCCGTTTGCATTAAAAACATTCGGACTAAAAATCCATTCGTCTCCATTTTTCTTAACAAAATCTAACACTGACATTTTTAATGCCTCTGTGAACTCTATTTGTTTTTTATCATTTTTAATTTTTGAATCCTGAATTTCTAATTTAGTTAAGTTTGAATACCTTCCTTTTAAACTCTCTTTCAATTTCTCTTGGGTAAGCGTTTCCTCACGTTCTACTTGGGCATATTGAACACCTTTGTATTTAATTTCTATATTTGAAGACAAATCTCCATTCTCATCCATTACTACTTTTCCAGTTGTAATTTGGGAATTTTGCTCGTTAACGTAAGAAGTAGTTCGCACTATTTCACCGCCATCTGGTTTTACTACTAAAGACAATCTATCATCTGTAAAATCACCTAAAAACCCAAAAGGTTCCGTTTGACTAGTACACTCTAAATGAATGTATTTATCTCCTTTTGGAATTGACAAAATCATATGATTTCCTTGCAACGTCACAAAATCATTGATCAAATCCATTTTATCTTTACCTCCAAAAATTATAGTACAATAAGAGTCTATTCCTATTGCTTTTAAAAGAGCTCTTGTATAATTTGATAAAGCTTTACAGTCACCATACCCTAATCTATCGACATTTTTTGCTAACATAGGTTTCCATCCTCCAATACCTAACTGAATACTCACATAACGAGTTTTATCTTGCATATATTGATATACGATTTTAGCTTTCTCAATTGGATCTGAAGTATTATTAGTAATAGATTTTATTTTTGAAATTGTCATTTCGTCAATCACAATTGTTTCTTTTAATAACTTTTCATACATCCATAGTCCAAATTCTTTCCAGGTTTTAGCAACTCCTTCAACACCTTCTAATGAGAATTTATCTAAAGCACAAATAACATATGGAAATTCAAAATCTGAAAGATCTTCATACTTTTTGGGTTCAAGATTTTCAGCTGTAAACATTAATTTATTTAGAGTGTTATTCTTTTGAAATGAAATATTATTTTCAAAATACATCTCTTTGTATTTGAATCCTAAGTTTTCTGGATAAGTGATTGTAAATTCTGATTTTTGAACGCTTTCTTCAAAATCATTTATAGGATACCATTTAGGTATAAAAGCTGTATTTTCAGTCTCCACTTCACTTTCATAAACTATGGTAAACGGATATTCTGTGGGAGTATAATTCAAATACAACACTCTGGAATCTGTAATATCTGCTGCACCACCAGCTACACTTTGATCGATAAAATCTTTTCTTTTAATTTTTTTTAATTCAAAACCTAATGAATTGTATATTACTGCTTCTATAGATTTTATGCTACTTGATTTATCGTAATATTCGTAAACTTCAAGATTAGAAAGTCCGCTTTTATTAAAAACAGTTACTGCTTTATGTTTCTTTATATTCATTCTTGAGATCGAACTAATCTCAACCGCTTCTTTTTGTTCTCTTATTACTGTATTAACTCCAACTTTTAGATTTTCAGGAATTAAACTTATTGGATAACTATTTTTTTGTGCATTTAGTTTTGTAAAAAACAACACAAAAAAGAAACTTATTAAAAATTGTAATTTCACTATTCTTTATTTTTTGTATCTATTATTATGGTTACTGGACCATCATTTATTAGGGCAACTTTCATATCGGCTCCAAACTGTCCCGTTTGTACTTTTTTCCCCAGCTCAATTTCCATTTGTTTTATAAAACTTTCGTAAAGTGGAATGGCAATATCTGGCTTTGAAGCTTTGATATAACTAGGTCGATTTCCTTTTTTCGTTTGCGCATATAACGTAAATTGACTCACAATTATTATATCGCCTTCAATATCTTTAACAGAAAAATTCATTATATCATTTTCGTCAGCAAAAATACGAAGGTTTACAATTTTAGATGTTAACCAATTAATATCTTCTTGGGTATCTAAATTTTCAATACCGACTAAAAGTAAAAGTCCTTGGTTAATATTTGCTACAATTTCGTTTTCTATAGTTACGGATGCTTGTGCAACACGCTGTATAACTGCTTTCATTTATTTATGATAATAATTCAATTCCCTTAATTTATCAATTAAAGAATTTTTAAACTTTTGATAAGATGATAACTTTTCTAATTCAGAAAGTTCAGTCTTCTGACCAATAATCTGATACAAATCAGAAATAACCAACCCTTTACTTCTTTTCCTTTTAGTTACATCTGCTTTTGATATCCTGATAATTTCCTCGATAGCAGTTTTAGGATCGTTTATTAATTCAGGATTTAAATGAATCCCTAAATCGACATCAGATTTATCGATACCTATTTCATTTTTTAAAAGTTCTTTATCAGCTATCATCCAAGATTCAGTCATTTGTATAGGAACAACAGCTATTATATGTTTACAAAAACCATCATCTTTTTGTTTAAGTAACTCTTGAGCTGGTATTATTTTTGATTGAAAAGCTAAATTATCGTTTACTGAATCTGCATCTGTATGAACAAACAAAAATAAAATCCCAAATTTATCAAAAGCAACTTTAGAAGCTTCTAATATTTGTTCATTAAAATTCAATCTTGTTTTCTCAATATTAATGATTTCAACTTTTGTTTCAATATCTCCTGTGCAATCAAAAGCCACATCTTGAAGGGTTCTCTCAACAACACTTGACAAAAATCTAACATCAGTAGTTCCTTCTGTAAACAATCCTGCAAGAATAAAATTACTCATATATTAAATATTTTTCTCTTCAAATTGAGCCGTTTGCAAATAATCATTAACTATTGCTAAGGTTAATTTTCTGTCCTGCTCAGAAAAAATCAAACTTAATTGCAAAAGCGAATTATCTTTTATTACTGGAGTTATTTTAGTAGAATTTATCTTCAATCTATTATCATTAATATCTGTAATTGATGTCCTCATTTGAGCATACCAAATACTTACATTTTTATCGTTCTTCCAAGAATCCATATTACCAACCAAAACAGTTGAATGTGTATTTACAATAACTTGACGCAATGGAATGTCAATTTCATTAAAATCAACACTTAAATCTTTTAGAAGTTCAGTCATCGCTTTAATTCTAAATGGGTGAATTCCATTTTCTGGTTCTTCAAAACATAACAAACCTGTGTGTTTTTCATCAAACTCTAAAATACATAAAGCTAAAATCCTTAAAGTCCCTTCTGACAAAACCCTTGATGAAAATTCTTTTTTATCAACATCTTTAAGTTTAATTAAATATTGCTTGTTTTCATTATCATCAACTACATCAACCTCTGTAAAGTTTGGCAAAAAACTATTAAGCTTTCTCGATATTTCTTTTAATGAATATTTATCATTCTGTTTAATTCTAAACAATGCAGCAGCTAAGTTCTTCCCGCTAACAGAAATGGTATCTTCCCCGTTGTTTTTACTAGTAGCTTGTCTTAAATCTTCCGGATTTAATTGCAAAAACTTCCAACTTTTCATTTCTTCTTTTGCGGCTAAAACATGAGGAAAATCTATTGTATCAAAACTACTTAAAACGGTTCTTGTCGCATTACTCAAAGGAAATCTTCTTTTATTTCCTGTTGTTCCATCTTGTGGAACTTGAATTGTGTCTAAACTATTTTCATTAACAGTCTCAATATATGGAATTCCTCTTTTACCTGTTCCAACTTTTGGCCTCCAAAATTCCAAAGATTTTTTGGGAATAATACTTGACACCCACATATCTTCTTGATGATTTAACTTTAAAAGATTTTCTTTTGAAACAACTAAATCCTGAATTCCAGAAGAGTTAGTAATCCTTTTAATAGATAGTTCATATCTTAATCTAGTATATTTTAACTTCGAGTCATTTCCCCACGCGTCTTTTATATTTTTATTCACTAACATTTCTACAACAAACTCCATTTCAGACGCATAATTATCATCACCATATTGAGTAAACAATTCTATAAACTCACCTCTTTGTTCGCTAAATGCTCTTTTTAGATTATCAGTTTCAGCTAACCTAGATAACAATGTTAAAGCATCAAATAAATTACTTTTACCAGAAGCATTAGCTCCTGCTATAACTGTAAATGGAGTAAACTCCATTTCAAAATTATAGAAAGACTTAAATCCATTAATTTTTAGATATGTGATCATCTCTTTTGTTTTTTTAATTTATTCTAACTCTTGATTTCTACCATCTTTATAAATATCATTTCTATAAGTTTCTTCATCTCCTTCAAGTAATTGTAAATAACTATTATATCGACTCCAAGAAATCTCATCTGCATCCAAAGCTTCTTTGACTGCACAATTAGGCTCTTCTTTGTGCAGACAGTTATTGAATTTGCATTGATCTTTTAAGGCAAAAAATTCAGGAAAATAACCTCCTATCTCCTGTTTTTCCATATCTACCACACCAAAACCACGAATTCCAGGAGTATCAATGATTTTAGCTCCAAAACTCAAATCAAACATTTCTGCAAAAGTGGTAGTATGTTGTCCTTGAGAATGTGAATCGGATATTTCTTTAGTCTTTAAGTTTAAAGAAGGTTCCAAAGCATTTACCAAAGTTGATTTTCCAACACCTGAATGCCCAGAAAACATTGAAACGCGGTCTTTCATTAAATGCTTTAAATCCTCTAAGCCTTTTTCTTCTTTTGCCGAAACTCGCAAACATTGATAACCTATAGTTGAATAAATGTATTGCAAGTAAAGCTGCTCATCTAAAGTCGTTTCATCATAGGTATCAATTTTATTAAAAACCAAAACAGCTTCTATACCATAAGCTTCTGCTGTAACTAAAAATCTATCTATAAAACTTGTTGTTGTAACAGGATTATTTATAGTTACTAATAAAAACACCACATCTATATTAGATGCGATTATATGTGTTTGTTTTGAAAGATTAACTGATTTACGAACAATATAATTCTTCCTATCGTGAATATTTGTAATTACACCTATTGTTACATCAGCTGTTGTATCTAAATCGTAATCTACAACATCTCCAACGGCAACAGGATTAGTACTTTTTATTCCTTTTATGCGAAATTTTCCTTTTATACGACATTCTAAAAACTGATTATCATTAGTCTTTACTGTGTACCAACTTCCGGTAGATTTATATACTATTCCTGTCATTAGGCAAATATAAAAAATAAATAAGGGACTTAAAGCCCCTTATTATACTATAATTAATACTTTATTAGTATTTATAAGTTACTCCTTTTTTTATACTTTGTACAGCTCCAAAAGAAGGTCCACTTGCACCCGATTGATTAATATCTTTACTTTCTGTCAGAAGAATAAAAGGAAATCCTCCTTTTGCAGCTTCAATTTTTAATTTCTTTTGAGCTTTTGTATCCGCAGTATTACCAGTATGAAAACTTATAAAACCTGTTTTCCCTCTAATCTCATCCCCCTTTTTCAATCCTGCTATGTATGATTTATCCTCCAAAATCACAACCTTTTCCCAATCTGCTTCACCATTAACAATAATCTTCTCCGTCATTTGTTCAACGCGTCCACTTTTGTAAATTACCTTTTCAACGGCATATTTACTTAATGTATTTTCCGTATCTTCTCCATCATACTTAAAAACGATAGAATACTCTTCAACTTTCAATACTTTACCATTAATTTCTTCTCCATTATGCTTGAAAATCTTATCAGTTTGAGCATAAGTAAGTATATTACAAAGTAACAATCCTAAAAACAAAATTTTTTTCATATTCAGATATTTTTAATTTTATTCCGAATATATGAATTTTTTCAAAACAATTATTGTTTATAAACTTTTTCTTGATGATTAATACTCTCTTGGTGAATAGCTTTGAACATTTTCAACACAAACTCTTCACTCAATCCTTTTGACTCCCCTTCTAGAATCATTCTACCTAAGATTTCATTCCAACGATTATTTTGAAGTATGGCAACATTTTTCTCCTTTTTAAGCAATCCTATCTGATCAGCAACTTTCATTCTGTTCCCTAAAATTTCCAAAATTTTGCCATCGTATTCATCAATTTGGGCTCGAAATTTAGAAAGTCTGGAACTATAATCATCTGCTGACTCGGTTTCTTTTCTTACTCGTAAATCGACAAACATTTGTTTTAAAGTATCTGGTGTAACTTGCTGCGGAGCATCACTCCATGCATTATCAGGTGTACAATGTGTTTCTATCATCAAACCGTCATAATTTAAATCTAAAGCTTGTTGGGATACCTCCTGAATCATATCACGTTTCCCTGTAATGTGTGACGGATCACAAATTAATGCTAAATCAGGATACTTACTTTGTAAATCGATTACAATTTGCCATTCAGGATTATTACGGTATTTAGATTTCTCATAGGTTGAAAATCCTCTATGAATAACTCCTAATTTTTTTATTCCAGCATTATACAATCTCTCTAAACCTCCTAACCACAATGACAAATCTGGATTCACAGGGTTTTTAATTAAAACTATTTTATCTGTGTCTTTAAGAACATCTGCTATCTCTTGAACCGCAAAGGGATTTACGGTTGTCCTAGCTCCTATCCACAAGACATCAACATCATATTCAAGTGCCAACTTAACATGTTCTGCAGTAGCAACTTCAGTAGCAACTAGCAATCCTGTTTCTTTTTTTACACGTTGCAACCATGGCAGACCAATTGCGCCAACTCCTTCAAATCCACCTGGGCGTGTACGCGGTTTCCATATACCTGCACGAAAAATTGACACATCAGAATTTTTTAATTCGTTAGCTACTGCCATAACTTGCTCTTCCGTTTCGGCGCTACAAGGCCCTGCTATTACTAAAGGATGATTAAGTTTTAAATCATCCATCCATTTTCTGTTCTCTTTTTTGATTTCCATTTTATTCATTTAAAACAATTTCTTCTTTATTTATTTTTTTACTCAAAGGCAATTTTGCCAAATTATATTCTCCTAATACTTTAAAGTGTGTTGTCATTATTTCCAAAATACTTTTAGCTTTTTCAAAATAATTATATTCTTCAAACACTACATCCACAAAAAAGGAATATTGAAAAGGTTTTTCCACTATAGGCATTGATTGAATTTTAGTTAAATTCAACCCACAATTATTCATTACATTGAGTACGGTTGCTAAGCTTCCAGGTGTATCGTCCAATTCAAATTTTACAGATGCCTTATTAATACTCCCTCTGTTATTATTAATTTTATTTTTTTCTAGAATCATAAATCGTGTGATACTACTCTCTACAGATTGCACTTCAGGCGCTAGGATTTCCAAACTAAAAATTTGTGCTGCAGTTGGTCCTGCTAAAGCAGAAATTCCTTTCAAATTTTCTTCTTTAATCCTTTTAGCTGTAATAGCCGTATCAGAACTTTCAATAATTTTAATATGTTTATGCTTTTCTAAAAACTTAGCACATTGAAGCAATGCAATAGGATGAGAATGTACCTCTTTAATATCTTCTATTTTCTGTCCTGGAAGCGCCATTAAGTTCAAGCTTATTTTCAAAAAATGCTCACCTAAAACATTAAATGAATAATCATCAATTAAAGCATAATTAGGTATCAATGCTCCAGCTATAGAATTTTCTATTGCCATGATTCCAAAATCAGCATTCTCTTTCTTTAGCTGCTTAGCAACTTCTTTAAATGTTTTACATTCTACAATTTCAACATCTTTTCCAAAATACTCGTTAGCTACTTGCTGATGAAACGAGCCTAAAATTCCTTGAATAGCTACTTTTGTTTTCATAATCTTACTATTACCTCTTAAATTCAGAATAAAAAAAAATCCCGATGTAGTTCATCGGGATTGTTTTTTATTCTATTACATATATATTTTATGCACATATCATAACAACCCCGACCTCTCTCCAGAAGAAGTAATAAAAACAGTTGTTAAAATATGTTGCGAATCTTTTCATTCTTTTATTTTGTTATGGCTAAATTATATAAAAAAGATTTATCTACCAAACTAGTTAATTGTTTTTCACCTAATTTATTACTTTTGTTACAAATTTTCAACAATTATGTCTATCGAAATTAAAAACATTAGCAAGAGTTATGGTTCACAGAAAGCATTAGATTCTATTTCTTTTACAATAAAAAAAGGAGAAATAGTAGGATTTCTAGGCCCAAATGGTGCAGGAAAATCTACTCTAATGAAAATCCTAACCACTTTTATCAGTGCTAATGAAGGTTCTGCTAAAGTAAATGGATACGATGTAAAAAATGACACTATCGAAGTACAAAAATCTGTGGGCTATTTACCAGAACACAATCCTTTATATCTGGATTTATATGTAAGAGAATACTTAACTTTCAATGCAGACGTTTATAAAGTTTCTAAAGACAGAATAGACGAAGTAATAACTTTGACAGGACTTACTCCCGAAGCACACAAAAAAATTGGACAATTATCTAAAGGATACCGTCAACGTGTAGGATTAGCTACCGCCTTATTACACAACCCAGAAGTATTAATACTTGACGAACCTACTACAGGTTTAGACCCTAACCAGTTGGTTGAAATTCGTGACTTGATAAAAAACATAGGTAAAGACAAAACTGTTTTTCTTTCTACGCATATTATGCAAGAAGTAGAAGCGATTTGCGATAGAGTAATTATTATTAATAAAGGGAAAATAGTTACAGACAACAACATTGACAATCTAGTCACTGAGATAACTGAGCAAGTTATTGAAGTAGAATTTGACAAAATAATTTTAGATACACAGCTGAAAGAATTACCTGATTTGGCTAAATCTATTTTAAATGGTTCTACTTGGACACTAACTTTTAATACAAATGAAGACAGAAGAACGCAAGTTTTTGATTTTGCTCAAACCAATGAATTAAAGATTTTGCAACTTTCACTAAAAAGCAAAAATTTAGAAAGCGTCTTTAGAGAAAAGACTCAAAACAGCTAATTATAAAAACAAAACACACTCAAGGCGAAGCCGAACTGAACGAAGCTAAATAAATTACAATATTTTAATGATTCAAAAAGTCAAACATTTTAAATCATCTGGTGGTTTTTGCTCCAAGGTTTTGAAATTATAATTTGATTTATTTGTTCCGAAGCTTCGGGAATGTATTTTGAATTTATTATCAAACGAATTAAGTAATAACTAATATAGTCATAACAAAAAAAGAGATTCAAAAAATTTGAGTCTCTTTTTTTTACAACTTCGATTGAAGCAGCTTAAAAGCTTACAAAGACTTCACGAAATCAATAAAATCTTTAATTTGAGAAGGTGAATTTCCAGCATCATATGCTTGTGAAATGTAAATCTGCTCATTGTGTTCTATACTAAGCATCTCACTTGGAGCCCCATCAAACCTATGATTTGTTGAAGGAGCTAGATAGTTAGGCAATTGTGCTAAACTTAAATTAGAAAACAATAAATTAAGTGTATTTATTTTATCACTTGGGATTGTAATGATTGAAGCAGATGCAACGCTAGAACCTGTTCTTTTTAAAATAGACCCCTCAATTTCAATTGAAACATAAGAACTCCTAGATTGGGTATAAAGTACTATTTTTGTTGACGAATTTCTAAACTTATTTCTATAAGTCAAGCAACTTTTGTCAATGTTATTTTTGGAATCAAAATTTGACTTTCCGATTAAATTAGGTTGATTACTTTGATATTTCTCATCTATAGTACAGCTAGCAAATGTTAATATTAGAATAGAAAATAATAAATAGATTGATTTCATTTTTTAAAAGTTTTATTTGTTTGTTTGTGTTTATTAGATAAACCAGTTGATTTGTTAACGAAGCAAAAATACTAGTCTTCAAACGTTAAAACCAAATGTAAATCAAACACTTAACGGTTTAATAACACCCTCCTTTTTCAATCTTTTTAAGAATCTAAAAAAGTCATTAAAAAAATAGTAACTATTTAAAAAAACGAGTTAATCATTGGAATAACTTTTCAAAAAAAATCATTTTATTAAAAGTATATCATTTCACTAAACATCTAGATATAATAACATTCTATTAATATTTGATTCAAAAAAACACCTCAAAAGAACCAGGCGCTTTTTGGAATATTTTAGCAAGGTTTATAACCTAAACAAACACTCTTGTCTAAACTGATTTATATAACAAAAAGGTCTATTTAACTTTATTCTATTCAAAAAGAAACCATTGTCTTACTAATTCCAACATCATAAAAAAAAATGTAACTATTCAGCCTACAAACACTCATTCTTTTTTGACACGAATTGCACAAATTTACACGAATTATTATATTGAAAATAAGCTTACGCTTTAATTACACTAATTCTGAACCGTGCAAAATCTCGGTTATTTATGCTTATTTAAATTTAGAGTTTCCATTTGGCTGCATTTCGGTGAAGAATTTGTGCTATTCGTGGCATTATAAAATAAATGGCTGAATAGTTACAAAAAAATAATCACAAAGTGCTAATTTTAATTTTCAAAAAAAAGCACAGTCTCAGAATTATATCTAATAACTATATAAAAGAAAAAAGAGATCCAATAAATTGAATCTCTTCCGTTTAAAATTAATCTAAAAAACCACTAAAAATTAATTTTATTTTTGATATTATTAATTTGTTTATAAAGACTTTATATAATTCACAAACGCTTTAATTTGCACAGGAGGATTTCCAGCATCATATGTTTTCGAAACATATTTAACTCCATTATGCTCTATAGTAAGCACCTCACTAGGAACCCCATCAAATTGATGACTTGTTGATGGCGCAAGATAGTTAGGTAGCTGAACTAAGTTTAACCTTGAAAACAAATAATTGATTGTGTTAAGCTTATCATTTGAAATTATTGATTGTGAAGGAGGCACAACCCCAGAACTATTTTTACTAACTAAAGAACCTTCGATTTTAACAGAAGAATAAAAACCTCTTGTTTGTACGTTTAAACTAATTTTTGTTGAAGAATTTCTATATTGCCCGCCACATTTTAGAGCCATATCTGTTGACTCCTCAGTACTATTTGAACCTAAATTTATAGAACTACTTGTTGAAGTTTTTAAATCATTATTATACTTTTCATCAACTGTACAACTAATAAAAAATAATGTTAAGATTGATAATATTAAAAAATTTGATTTCATTTTTTTTAAAAAGTTTATTTGTTTGTTGTTATTTATGTTTGTGTCTATTAAATAACCAGCTGATTTGTTAACAGTGCAAAAATACTAGTCTTTAAACCTAAAAAACAAGAGGCGAGCTAACACTTAACAGTATAATAATATGTAAGATTTTTCAGCATTTTCATTAATGCAACAAAATCTTCAAAAAAATAACAACTATTAAAAAACACAAAAAACACAATTCAATAATCTTCAAAAAACTTATCAATTCTCTTAAAGTATCACATTTAACACAAAGTTGCTATTTGATAACATTTAGATAACATTGGTTTCAAAAAAATTATTATGAACCTTCAAAAAGCTTTTAAAATCGATTTAAAAAACAAAAGCCAACATTATCGTTGGCTCTTTAGATATAATCTTTATTAGAATTTTAGGATTAAAATATTTCCTTCGCAATTGCTTTAACATTTTCCGCCTTTCCCATTGAATAATAGTGTAAAAATGGGACTCCGGCTTTAACCAACTCTTTACTTTGCTTAATACACCATTCGATACCTATCTGCCTTACCGCCTCATTATCTTTAGCTTTTACAACAGCCATTATTAAGTCATCTGGCAATTCGACACTAAAACGATGCGGGATTAAATTAAGCTGTTTTTTTGTTGCTATTGGCTTCAACCCTGGAATAATAGGAACTTCAACACCAGCTTTTCTACACTTATCAACAAAATCAAAATATTTTTTGTTATCGTAAAACAATTGAGTTACTATATAATTAGCTCCATTTTTGATTTTCTCTTTAACAAAATGGATATCACTATCTAAACTAGGCGCTTCCATATGCTTTTCAGGATAAGCTGCTACACCTATACAAAAATCTGTTGCATTAGTGTTTTGCAAATCTGAATCTAAATAAATCCCTTTATTCAAATTATTAATTTGCGCTACAAGCTCTGAAGCATACGCATTTCCTTCTTTCTCAGGTTTGAAATAAATTTCACTTTTCACTGCATCGCCTCTAAGCGCTACTACATTGTCTATTCCTAAAAAATCTAAATCTATCAAAAGATTTTCGGTATCTTCCTTAGTAAAACCACCACAAAGAATATGAGGAACTGCATCAACATTATATCTATTCTGAATACCAGCACAAATTCCTACCGTCCCAGGGCGTTTTTTCACCACTTTCTTCTGCAACAATCCATTAGATAATTCTTTGTATTCGTATTCTTCACGATGATAAGTCACATCAATAAATGGCGGATTAAATTCCATCAATGGATCTATACCATCAAAAATACATTGAATATTTTGCCCTTTTAGTGGAGGTAATATTTCGAAAGAAAATTGCGTTTTCCCTTTTGCTTTTGCTATATGTTCTGTTACTTTCATTTAATTTTTGTTTCAAGTTTCAAGTTTAAGGTTTCAAGCTTTATAAACCTGAAACTTTAAACCTTAAATAATTAATCATTGATATTTGGTGCTAACCATTTTGTAGCTTCTTCAATTGAAATTCCTCTGCGTTTAGCATAGTCTTCTACTTGATCTTGCTTTATTTTACCTAAACCAAAATATTTACTTTGTGGATTAGCAAAATAATATCCAGAGACCGAAGCTGCTGGCCACATTGCCATACTTTCTGTCAAAATAACTCCTATTTGGTTCTCCACATCTAACAACTTCCAAATAGTGGGTTTTTCCAAATGATCTGGACAAGCTGGATATCCAGGAGCTGGACGAATTCCTTTATATGATTCCTTAATTAATTCCTCGTTAGTCAAATTTTCATCGGAAGCATAACCCCAAATTTCCTTTCGCACTCTTTTATGCAAATATTCTGCAAAAGCTTCTGCAAAACGATCTCCTAATGCTTTAACTAGTATGGAATTATAATCATCTAATTGTTCTTCAAATTCTTTCGCTCTTTCATCTACACCAAACCCAGTTGTAACACAGAAACAACCAATATAATCTTCTTTACCAGTTTCCTTAGGTGCTATAAAATCGGCCAAAGCAATATTAGGTGCACCAGCTGTTTTTTGAGATTGTTGTCTAAGTGTTAAAAAAGTTTCTTTTGTTTCATCTGAAATTGTCATAAGGATATCATCATCATTAACTGTATTCGCGGGAAAAATTCCTAAAATACCTTTTGCTGTAAACCATTTTTCAGCTATAATTTGTTCCAACATATTTTGTGCATCCAAAAACAAATTAGTTGCTTGTTCACCTACTATCTCATCAGTTAAAATTGCAGGATATTTGCCGTGCAATTCCCACGATTGAAAAAATGGTGTCCAATCTATATAATTAACCAATTCTGACAATTCAACATCGATAGTTTTTGTCCCAATAAAATTAGGTTTTACTGGTTCGAAAGCATTCCAATCAATTTGAAACTTATTTTTTCGAGCATCTGCGATGGACAAATAATTCTTATCACGAGCTCTATTCAAATAACCTTCTCTTAAGTCATTATACTCTTCACGTAGAGATTTTGCATAACCTTCCTTTACATCTTCCTGCAATAAATTAGAGGCTACAGTGACAGCTCTTGATGCATCATTAACGTGAACAACTGTAGATTGATATTCAGGAGCAATTTTCACAGCTGTGTGTGCACGTGATGTAGTTGCACCACCAATCATTACAGGAATTTTAATATTTAACCTATCCAACTCTTTTGCTAGATAAACCATTTCATCCAATGAAGGCGTAATTAATCCGCTTAACCCAATAATATCTACCTTTTCTTTGATAGCGGTATCAATAATTTTTTCTGGCGGCACCATCACCCCTAAATCAATTATTTCGAAATTATTACAAGCTAATACGACCGAAACAATATTTTTACCTATATCGTGAACATCACCCTTTACAGTTGCCATTAAAACTTTACCTGCTGATGAAGAAACTCCATCCTTTGCAGCCTCAATAAAAGGCAAAAGATAAGCTACCGCTTTTTTCATCACGCGAGCAGATTTCACTACTTGAGGCAAAAACATTTTACCAGAACCAAATAAATCACCAACCACGTTCATTCCATTCATCAAATGATTTTCAATCACTTCAATAGGACGAGCAACTTGTTGACGAGCTTCTTCAACATCTATTTCTATAAATTCATCTAATCCTTTTACTAATGAATGCGTTAAACGCTCCTGCACTGAACCATTTCTCCATTCAGCAATTACTTTTTCATTAGTAACTACTTCGCCTTTTAAGGTTTCAGCAAGAGTTAATAATCTTTCAGTAGCGTCATCACGTCTATCTAATAAAACATCCTCAACATGTTCTAACAATTCCTTATCAATCTCATCATAAATCTCAAGCATTTCTGGATTTACAATACCCATCGTCATTCCGTGATTGATAGCGTGATACAAGAATGCTGAATGCATTGCTTCACGCACTTTGTCATTTCCTCTAAATGAAAAAGAAACATTACTCACCCCGCCCGAAATATTTGCATACGGAAGATTTTCGCGAATCCATTTAGTAGCTAAAAAGAAATCAATAGCATTACGACGATGCTCTTCCATTCCAGTTGCTACAGGAAAAATATTTGGGTCAAAAATGATATCTTCAGCTGGAAAACCTACTTTTTGAACTAAAACATCATAAGATCGTTTACAAATTTCGATACGACGCTCATAATTATCAGCCTGTCCAACCTCATCAAATGCCATTACAATAACAGCTGCTCCATAGCGTTTAATCAGCTTAGCGTGATGTATAAATGTTTCCTCTCCTTCTTTTAAAGAAATAGAATTCACCACACCTTTACCTTGAATTACCTTAAGACCAGCTTCAATAATTTCCCATTTAGAACTATCAATCATCACAGGAACACGAGCAATATCTGGCTCTGCTGCGATAAGATTTAGAAATTTTGTCATAGCAAATACGCCATCCAACATTCCTTCATCCATATTCACATCAATAATTTGAGCTCCACCTTCTACTTGTGCTCTCGCTATATCTAGTGCTTCATCGTACTTTTCTTCTTTAATTAACCGAAGAAATTTACGAGAACCCGTAACATTAGTTCGTTCACCTACATTTACAAAAATGGAATCTTCATTTATGAAAAGTGGCTCTAGACCAGATAACTGTAAATTTATTTTATTCTTCCTTGACATTATATTTAACTTATCCTACTACTTTATTTGTTTTAAACTAAAACCTCAGTAGTGCGTGGTTTAAATTCTTTTGCTACTTCAGCAATTAATTTTATATGTTCTGGTGTTGTCCCGCAACAACCTCCTATAATATTAACTAAATTTTCTTCTAAATACTCCCTAATCAGCTTTTGTGTTTGTTCTGGAGTTTCATCATATTCTCCGAATGCATTAGGCAAACCAGCATTAGGGTGTGCCGAAACATTTAATTGGGTGTTATGTGCTAATCTTTTCAGGTAAGGTTTTAACTGATCTGCACCTAAAGCACAATTGAAACCCACACTCAATAAAGGAATATGCTGAATAGATATTAAAAAAGCCTCTACTGTTTGACCCGACAAGGTTCTTCCAGAAGCATCTGTAATCGTACCAGAAACCATCACTGGAATATCCAACCCTCTATCTTCCTTAACTTCTTCAATTGCAAACAAAGCAGCTTTCGCATTTAATGTATCGAAAATAGTTTCAACCAAAAGTAGATCAGCACCTCCATCTATAAGTGCTTCAACTTGTTGACGGTAGGCAATTTTTAAATCATCAAAAGTTACGGCTCTATAACCAGGATCATTTACATCTGGAGACATAGAAGCCGTTCTATTTGTTGGCCCAATAGAACCCGCTACAAAACGAGGTTTATCCGTAAACTCATCTGCTACTTCACGAGCGATTTTAGCCGACTGATAATTTAACTCATAAACCAAATCCTCCATATGATAATCTGCCATACCAATAGTTGTCCCTGAAAACGTATTAGTTTCTACAATATCTGCACCAGCTTGAAAATACAATCGGTGCACTTCTTTTACGGCTTCAGGCTGTGTTAGTGATAGCAAATCATTATTTCCTTTAAGAGGATGCGGAAAATCTTTAAAACGCTCGCTTCTAAAATCTTCCTCCTCAAACTTATAACGCTGCAACATTGTTCCCATAGCTCCATCGAGTACAAGAATTCTTTGCTTTAAAATTTCGTGAATCTTTGACATAGTTTACGTATTTTATTTCAAGAACAAAATATGTTATCAAAAAGATGGATTAAAAACCAGTTATCTTTTCTTTATTTCTGTTTAAACAGCTACCGAATAAATTCGACATAAAGATAGAATTTAGCACCTTCTACAAGCGTAGGGTTGCCAAGCGTTCACCGGGTCTATTCCCTCCCGCTTTCGTGATAACAACAATAAGTTTATGAACGAGGCAAATATATAACAATATAAACAAATATGAAAAATTTACTTATTTTTTCTTATATAAAACAATTGAACAAATAAATATTCTAAAAAAATAAAAAAAACCTTAAAATAATCAGAATAAACAACATTTTCATTAAAAACTATTTGACTAAAAGAAAATATTAGTCAACTCTATAATATACAAATATTCAAAAGCTTAATTTTCGAACCTAATGACACTTTTTAGAAAAGATTTTGAAAAAAATAATTGATTAGGATACTTTAAAAAACACTACATATAAATTTGATTACAAAATACCAATATAAATATTCAGCCATTTAGACAAATTACAAAAAACAAATAGATCCCCATATTTAATCGCGAAGTTTCTATAATATTATTGAATATTTATGATTATTGAGTTAACATTATCCCTTAAAAACAACATCTATACCGTAACGTTTTCATTAAATGCTAAATAAATAATTTTCACAAAAGAATAGCAAACATTATTACAAGAACGAACTCAAATTTCATTAAAAAATTTTGCTACACAACAAAATCTAACACTAAAACAGGGTATAAACTTTATCAAATTGACCAAAAAATGACTTTTTTACCTATATTCCAACTGTTTTATTTACTGCATAGCTCCAATATGCGGCACAAAAAAAACTTAAATACGAATCAATAAAACTGATTTTTTCACTTCAATCAAGAAAGTTCAAAGCACTTCAACATTTAATATTTTCACCCCCTGAAAACCACCGTTTTGTTTAAAATTTAAATTTTCAGTTTTGCGCAACTAAAAAATAAAATACTGCTTCTCTTTTCTTAAATGAAATAGCACTAGACATTTTTTGTTGAAATAATACATTTTAATCACTATCATTCATATATGAAAATGATTTAAAAGATAAAGAAATAACGAAGTAGTTTAAACTTTTTCAAATTGACTATAAAATGATCTTCTTGCCTAGCATCTCAACTGTATTTCACTCTGTAAGTCTGTCATACAGCACAAAAAACATAAATCAAAAACAACAACCCTAATCCCACTTCCATCAAAAAAATTAACCCTTTTACATTAATATTTAGCATATAATAATATGAAATCGTCACTAACAACAGGTTTGTTGCAAACAATTGAAAAATCATCGAACACCGATAAAAATAAATTCAATGTGAGAAAAACACCAATGAAGATAAGGCGACACGAGACGAAGTTGAACTGGCGAAGCATACCATATGAAATAAAAAACAAATAATTATCTACATATGAAAAATAAATTTTAAACATATGAAATCGCCACAAACAACAGGTTTGTTGCAAACAAACACCAATGAAGATAAGGTGATACCATATGACAAATAAAAAAACAAATAATTATCTACATATGAAACCTAATCAAATATTTATTTTTTTGTCATTAGTTAGCTTTACTTTACAAGCACAATTAAAGGTCATTAACAATGCATCTATTTATGTGAACGATAATTTTTCGTATGTCACAGATGATGTACATCTATATGATTTGAATGACCCTAGAGGTTGGATATCTGCTGGAAGCACTGCAACGCTAAATTCTGGGGAGGGATTCACGATGAAAGGAACAAGTGGCTCAGACAATGTGGTTCAATTTAGTGGAGCAACTCAAAACAGAATATTATCAGGCACAACTTTGACAGCTTCGGGAGATCAACGTTATGATTTTAGAGGCATCCCTAACGATGGAAACATTAGCATACCGATGATTAGTGATGAACCTACACCCCACATAAAAATAAATACCCTACTAAACAATCAAGCAGTTAGGCAAATAGCTATGATTTTTATGGATAATGCTTTGGATGGCTACGATCCAGCCGATACTGAATCAGCCGATATAGGCAACTTACCTTACGATATGTATTTTTATTTAGCAAATTCTGAATTCATACATGATGCTCGTAAATTTAACATCAACAATAAATATGCAATAGGATTCAAATGCAATACAGCTGCTGTTTTTAGAATGAAAGCTGTAGAAATTGTTAATTTTGATCAAGCTCAAAACGTATATTTACACGATAAGTTAACAGATGAATATTTCAACATTAAAAATTCAGATGTTACTATCAATTTACCTGCAGGTGTAAACAATACTAGATATGAATTAACACTTACAAATAACACCCTTGAAACGTATAATAACTTTAAAAACAATTTTGACATCTACCAAGACAATTGTAATTCACTATTAACAATAAGAAATCCTGATTTAGTTAATATTTCGAATATTAAATTGTTCGATATTCAAGGTAAACTCATTTTTGAGAAGAAAGACTTAGAAGTAAATTCGCTTTATCAATTCAACACAAATTCTTTAAATCAAGGCATCTATATCGTAAAAATGATTACAAAAAGTAATCAAGAAATCACAAAGAAAACCGCTATTATAGATCAAAAGTAATTCAAAAACAATCGCAAAACTATTCAGCTAGTCAGATAAACAATGGTAACTATTCAGCCTACAAACACTCATTCTTTTTTGACACGAATTACACAAATATGCACGAATTTTTATATTAAAAATAAGCTTACGCTTAAATTACACTAATTCTGAACCGTGCAAAAGCTCGGTTATTTGTGCTTATTTAGATAAAACGTTTTCCATTCGGTTGCATTTGGGTGAAGAACTTTAATAAATTTGTGACTCGAACGAAGTGAACAGGCGAAGCAAATTCGTAGCTTAAAAAAATAAATGGCTGAATAGTTACAAACAATGAAATAACAAACAAGAAATTATTATCAAACGAATCAAAATAATAGCTGAATAGTTGCTCTAATAAACTGGTAGTTTATAAAAACACAAATCTATAATCAAGGTAAGATTTCACAAAAAACCCTGACTTATTCAATCAGGGCGCACTCATTTTTTAAATGAGCTAACTCAAAAATTAGAAAATATAAATTTTATTCTTTTATAAATGGGACAACTTTTTTATCATCGATTTTTACAAAATAATATCCTTTTTGTAATTGTGAAATATCAACAAAGTTCGCCGCTAAATTATTTTCAATTTTTAACAACGCTCCTGATAATGAAAATATTTTAACATCGCGGACAACTTCTTCTGTTTTTATATATAATATATTGTTTGCTGGGTTTGGAAAAACAGAAACTGCATATTTAGCATCAAACTCTTCAATTGACAAAGTTCCTTTATCACCAGCATTAATTGCTGTATTTGCTGTTCCTTGATACGCATATTCTTTCACTGTTAATCCTTGACCAGTAGAATTCACTAAAATCCAACCATAGAATGTTTGTCCACCATTTACAAAACGAAAACCTACATAACGATCACCTTGTCCGCTAAAATTTGCTCTACTATTATCTGAAATTAAAGGATCGTTGTTAGCTCCACTACTATAGGTTGCCGTATTACCTATTGCATTACCACTTGCAAACACAGCAGCATAAGGCTTTCCGTAAGGATTTGTACCTGATGAAGTTGAGATAGCAATATTAACATTTGTGCTTGCGCCTTCTATATGAAAAAACCATTCCATTGGACTAAAACTATCCCATCTAAAAACAGCGCTATTCCCTCCTGGTAAACTAATAGGACATAAACCTGTTGCATTTTGACCTGTAATTATTGATGATGAGCAATCAGGATTAACATTTACATATGTTATTTGAGCTTGAAATTGCAAACTAATTACAAACAAAAAAAGAGATAAAAATTTTTTCATAATTTTAAAAATTTGAATTAATAAAAAGGGGTATTTTATAACAATATATATCTTAAAATCTAGGGCGTTTACCTATACCGAATTTATCTACTAAAAGCTTTAAAAATCAATTATTTCAAAACGTAATCTGAAAAAAGTATCAACTTAAAAAACTAACAATCAAAATGATAAACAAACAAAACATATAAAATAAGAAATTTTAAATTTTCTTATTTTAACCTAAAAAATTCACGATTTTCTTAAAAAGCCACCCCACTTGCAAAAGGTGGCTTAATACTCAACATATAATCAAACTTAAAACTTGGGAACTTTTAATTATTCTATACTAATTTTCTTGACATACACATTAGCATTTACAGTACATTTCACTACATAAACACCAGTTGTCATATTCAATTTATTTACACGACACTCCTTTTGAATATTTCTTTTTTCAAATATTTTTCTTCCTTGAAGTGTTATTATCTCTATCTTTTCAAAATCAAGATTTGGACTATTTAACTTAACTACTAGTTCATTTTGATCATTAAATACACTCATTAAATCATCTAAGCCAAAATCTTCGGAACCTAATCCTGCACACCCTGGCCCAGAATTACAATCACTAACAACAGTCCATACCGGATTAGAACCTGGCACTTCATTAGAATTTGCCCACCATCCATTTTTCCAAATTTTACAATTATAATACACTTGTGTATTTGCTGTAGGATAAGACTGTGTAGCAACATAACTTTGAGCACCACAATATGTAGTAGGTCCTGTACCAGGATCACAACCTATTGCTCCCCCAGTATAAGTAGCTAAAGAATAGCTAGAAGCATTTGCTACAGCCGTAGCCACAGGTGTACCATTTAACACTTGGCTAGACACATTCATAAAGGTATATCCAGTTCCTGCTGCAGAGGTCATTAAAAGTTGCCACAACATAATCCCATCTTTATCTCCTACACGTTGTGGATAATTTTTAATATGGTATGCTAAATCTGCGACACTTTGATGGGAATACGTATAATAAGGTCCCCATGGTTCATTAGGAACATGAACTCCAGCCACCACTTTAAACCCGTATGTTTCCGCATAATGCGCAAACGAATCATACATAATACTTCTGTTTGTGCTAGCTCCTACATTATAACCTTGAAAAGCGATAATATCAATTTTATCACCTACTGCTTGAATTACAGGAATCATATGTCCTGTAGCACCAAAACCAAACAAACTTATTCCATTATTAGGTGTCGTAGCATTGTACAAATTAGTATCTGTCTCACCTGTTAAAGAATTTCTGTTAGCATATTTATAAGGCGATGAAGTATCATCATTAATTTGACCGCCCAAAGCTCCTACACCTGAAGGTGCACAAGCAATAATATAGCCTTGATTTTTAGGCATCAAAGCCCTTGAATTTGTTATGAAATCTTTAAAATGCTGTACATTAGTAGCACTTCCTATTTGAGCAAAAGAACCATTTGGTTCAAAATCCCAGTCGATCCCTACAAACCCAATATCATCAACTAAATCTTTTATCTGCTGGTAATTAATATTATAAGCATCAGCGGTATTCCAATAAGTTTCACCACCTATAGACAGAATCACATTAACTCCTTTAGCTTTTAGTGCAGCAACACTTTCTTTGAGAGCACACCCATCATAAGGCACTTCGATTCCTGTTCCAGAAATATTAAAAGAATTTTTTGTATAAGTCAAATTAGGTTTAGCAAAAGCTAAAAAAACATAATTTACAAATGATGGTATCTCTCTTAATTTTGAGTTCTGACTAGTAGTCGCCCAAGTTTCTGAATAAGAGGGAAAATATGCCAAGACAATTGGCGAATTAAAATTATGTGCCTGAGGATAGACAAAGTTAGACAATGTCAAAAACATCAAAAGCAAATAATATATTTTCTTCATATTAATATTAATAAAAATTCAAAATAGTAATAGTATTTAATCCTTTAAAACCAATTTTATTTCATTCATCTCAAAATAAAATTGGCTCTTCAAATAAGGATTATTTTTTTTACAAAACTAAATACTATTACTACTTTAAAAGATAAGGGATAACCCTCATTTTATTAATAAATATGAATTATGCTTTTTCAGATAGTCGTAAAATATCACCAAAAACACCTCTAGCAGTTACTGCCGCACCAGCACCAGCACCCTGAATTATAATTGGTCTTTCTCCATAAGACTCTGTATAAATCTCAAATATTGAATCTGAACCCTTTAATTGTCCTAAAGCAGAATTCTCAGGAATAGAAACCAACTTTACTTCAAGATTTCCTTTATCTAACTGTAAATCTCCAGATAGCTCACCTACATATCGTAAAACATTGCCTTTCGGTTGCGAAAGTTTGATTGTTTCGTAGTAATCGTCTAACTCCTCCAGATTAGACAAGAAATCTTCTGTAGCAATTTCTCTTAAATGTTCTGGAATTAAATTTTCTATTGAAATTTCTTCAAATTCATTCTTTAAATCTAACTCTCGTGCTAGAATTAAAAGTTTTCTAGCCACATCATTACCGCATAAATCTTCTCTTGGATCAGGTTCAGTATAACCATTCACAATGGCTTCTTTTAGTATCTCGCTAAACTTTCTATCTTCTGTAGAAAAATGATTAAAAATATAACTTAATGTACCTGAAAAAATACCCTTGATTTTTGTTATATTCTCTCCAGATAGATGCAATAATTTTATCGTATCTATAAGTGGCAAACCAGCACCAACATTTGTTTCATACAAATATTCTTTTTGGTTTTCTTTTAGAGTTTGACGAATTGATTTATAAAAATCATAAGAAAGTGTATTTGCAACTTTATTAGATGATACAACATCAAAACCATTTCTGATAAATTCCTCATAGTTTAAAACAAAATCTTTACTTGCAGTATTATCAACAACTATGAGATTTTCTAAATTATTTTGATTTGCATATTGAATAACATCAGTCACAGAAAGTGATTGCGAATTATTTTGTATCAACTCTTTCCAATTCGAATCTATGCCATTCTTATTAACAATTGTTTGCTTAGAATTTGACACAGCAAAGATATTAAGGCTAACACCTTTTCTTTTTTCAATATTCTTTTTAGAATCTAAAATTTGATCTATCAATGTACCACCAACAGTACCGTGTCCAAAAATAGCAATATTCACTTTCTTCAGTGCACCGAAAATTTCTCCGTGAATTACATTTAATGCTCTTTTTAAATGTACCCTTTCAATTACTAAACTCACATTTTTCCCTGTCGTAGTATTATTGAATAAAATAGGTACAATTTTATTTTGGATTAATGCCGAATACGGACGATGAAAAGTACTCAAATCTTGACCTATAATTGATATAACCGAAATATTATCTCGAACAGAAATAGAACTTACATCTTTAGTATAAAGATCTGTTTCAAATTCTTTTCTTAAATATTCTAAAGCATCTTGAGCTCTATTTGCTTTTACAACAATTCCAATTCCTCTTTCTGAAGAACCTTGAGAGATAATACTAACACTTATTTGATTGTCTGCCATTACTCTAAAAATACGAGCATCTACACCTATTTTCCCTAATAATCCTCTTCCTTCAAAATTTATTAACGCAACATCATCTAAGACAGACAAAGACTTAATACCATTATTAGTCTGTTCGGAGGTAATTAATGTACCTTCGTTTTCTGGATTAAACGTGTTTAATATTCTTAAAGGAATTTTCTTTTCAACTAAAGGAATAATTGTTTTTGCGTGTAGAATATTAGCTCCAAAATTTGCCAACTCGTTTGCTTCATTGAAAGACAACTGTTTTATCTTTTGAGCATCATCCACTAAATCTGGATTTGCGGTATATATACCGTCAACGTGAGTAAAATTCTGAAATTCTTCCGCTTCTAAATAATTAGCTAATAGTGATGCCGTAAAGTTACTTCCGTTTCTACCTAAAGTAGTTGTTTCACCTTTTAGAGTAGCACCTATATATCCCGTAACAATTTTTACTCCTTCTTGATTTTTTTCAAAATAATCAACCACATTTTTGTGTGACACATCATCTATTGGCTGCGCATTCCCAAAATTTTCATCGGTCTTTATTAAATTTCGAGCATCAACAAATTGGGCTTTAATTTGCTTCTGATTCAATATATAAGAAAGATATTTTGCAGAAAAAATTTCACCAAATGAAACTGCTAAATCTTTAATTTTTTCACTATAATCTGAAAGTAAACTAACCCCTTCAAACAATTTTTCTAAACTAGAAAACTCTTCAACAAAAATATCTTCTTCAATTCCCTGAGATTGATACACTTTAAAACTCTCCCATTTCGAGAAATAATTTTCTTTATTTTTTGCAAGCTCTAAAATTTCTATCAAATCGTCTGTACCATTTCCTCTAGCAGAAACAACTACTGCTATTTTTTCGTCCGAAAAATATTTTTTTGCAATAATATCAACGACTTGATTTATGCCTTCTCCATTAGCAAGTGACTTGCCTCCAAATTTTAGAATCTTCATTTTGTAACTAATTTTGTTGTGTTTTTAAAAATTGATTTTAATATCTCTGTTAATTTTTCATATTCGATAAGAAAAGCATCATGCCCATGAATAGAGTTGATTTCAAAATTCTCTATATTAGAATAAATTGTACCATATTTTTCATAAAACTCTCTATTCTTGTAGGAAACAAAAAGCCCATCACTATCAATGGATATTTGAAAAATAGCAGTTTTAGTTTGATTGAAAAAAGAATTCAAATCAGCATCTTCAATAGTTTGACCTATAGTTTTTAGAAGATGATTCATTAATTTATAAGACTCTAAATGAAATCTTTTCTCTAAAGCGACTCCGTGATAATTTATCCAAGATTCCACCTCATATTCATCTTGATTATTTTTTGATTCATTGAATTTTAAATTCAACGATTGTGGTGTTCTATACAAAAGCATCGCATGTGCTCTTGCTTCCTTTATAGAATCATTAGAATGATTCAAAATTTTATCCTGTACTAATACATTTGCAATAACCCAATCATTCGCTTTATAATTGACTGCAATAGGAATTAAATTTTGTATTGATTGTGGTTTTAAAAATGCCATTTCCCAAGCGATTCCTCCTCCTAAACTTCCTCCAATTACTGCAAAAAGAGAATCAACCTTAAGATACAACAATCCTTCCCAAAAAATCCTAGCTATATCTTTAGTTGTAAAATCTTTATAGTTCTGAAAATAAAATTCTTGACAATAGCCATTGCCAGGAATATTAAAAACTATTACAGTAAAAACATTTAGATCTATAGTAGCATTATAATCAACCAGTTTTTTCCACCAGCCATTTTCTCCTGAAACATTTGAGTTCCCAGTCAAAGCATGATTCACTACAACGACAGGGGCTGTCCCAAGTTGTTGACCAAAAACTTGATATGTTAATGGAATAAAAGGAATTCTTTTCCCTATTAACAATTCGAAATTAAAAATATCTATTTGATTAATCTTATCCATATTTCTTTTTAAAAACTGCCTCAGAAGAGGCAGTTTAAACAAACAAAAAAACAAATCAACCTATTTAAAAGTTGCTCTTCAATTTTTTTGATTTTATAAAAAAACCCCTGATTAGGTCAGAGGTTAGTAAGTAGTTTAGTTGTTTAGGTTACTTCACACACGACCTCTGAGGGATAACATCCACATCATATATTGCATTGAAGTAAAATATTTTTTCATTTTCGACTCATTTTCTAACAGGACAAACATAGAAACATTTTCTGTAAAAATAAAATTTATAGATTATTTTTCTAAATTTTACTACAAAAATAAAAGGTTAACAAAATAATAAACTACACCAATGAATTAGAACAGAATAAAAAACTTAAAAAATGATTTTTTTAGAAAAAATTTTATTCAACTTTTTGAAATTGATACATTTAGACCATACAAAAAAGCAATTATTTCCTCAGATGTTGACGCAATCTTTCTAATCGGGGGTCGATTAATCCATATTTATCAGAGAGCTCATAAGGAATTTGTTTGTAATGTTCTTCGGGCATTCGTTTGGTTTGCAAACTATAGCGTACTTTGCGGTTTAATTTAACAGTCTGAGATTTATTCCTAAAAATGAATTCCTAACATATCTAAAAAATGTGCTTTTGATATCATTGTTTTTATACTCCAAATGGTTACTATTGCAGCTACTAAAAACAAAGCTTTACGCTGAGGAACTTTACCAACTAGTTTAGCGGCTAGTGGTGCAGCAATGGATCCTCCTATGATTAATCCTGCTATAATAAACCAATGGCTTACTCCTATGGAAAGAAAAAAGGTGATGGATGCCGCAAGGGTTACAAAAAACTCGGCTAAGCTAACCGTTCCTACCACATATCTTGATTTTTTTCCTAAGGATAATAAGGTAGATGTCACGATAGGTCCCCAACCTCCTCCTCCAAAAGAATCTAAGAATCCACCTGAAAATCCTAAAAAACCTGTGGCTACACTTTTTTTGCGTTGGAGTAGTTTTTTACGTAGGGCTAATCTAAATAGATTAATTCCCATTATTAAGGTGTAAATAGATAATAATAAGTAAGTTTCTTTTTCGTATTTGTCTCCTAGATAAACCAGAAGCAAAGCGCCTCCTATGGCACCAACCACTCCTGGTACGGCTAACCAGAATAATAGTTTTTTGTTTACATTTCCAAATCTATAGTGGGAAAATCCGCTAATACCACTGGAGAACATTTCGGCGGTATGAATACTTCCACTTATGGCTTTTGGACTAATACCAAAGAGCATCATACTGGTCGAACAAGTTAAACCATATCCCAGTCCTACAGCTCCATCGACTAATTGAGCAAAGAAACCAACGGCCAACATTATGTAAAAAACTGTGGGTATTTGGCTAGTAAAATCAAGCATTTGGTTAATAGATACAACACCTGAAAATCCGTAACCTAAAAACACAGCAAAAAAAACAATGGAAAGTTGAAACGCCAACCGTTGGTATTTTTTCTTTGCTTTTTTTTCTTTTTTAGGATCTAAAGCTTCTGTAGCTTGGTTTAGCAATTCTAGTTTTTGTTGAAAATCACCCTTGATGGAATCGCGTAAGGCATTCAAACTATCTAAATTTTCTTCTATAGAATCTGGAATTACATCGGTAAAAAACTCTCGCATTCTACGGGCTAACACAGGCGATTTCCCATTGGTAGAAATAGCAATTTTCATATTTCCTTTATTGACTATCGACCCTAAATAAAAGTCACATAAATCAGGTTGATCAGCAGCATTGACTAATATTTGACGAGTATTTGCCAACTTTTTAATGCTTGCATTCACTTCTTTATCATTAGTAGCAGCAATAACAAAATCGATATTTTCTAAATCAGATTCCTGAAAAGCTCTCTCTTCAAATTGTACAGAAGGTTCGTTTTTGAGTTTTAATAACGTCGTATCAAAAATTTCTTTGCCCACTAATTTGATGGAAACATTCGGATTTTGTTTTAATAATGTTTCGGTTTTTTCTAAAGCTACATTACCCCCGCCCACGATAAGAAATCGCTTACTTTCGGTTTTTAAAAAAATGGGGAAAAGTGTGTTAGTATCCATAATTATTAGTTGCTTAAATCGATGTTATGAAAAATAGAAAAACGAATAATACTCCTATCATAAAACTCGTCACCTGATGTTTTTTGTTGGAACCAATTCATATACCCTACCTCCACAGCAAAATTTTTATTTAGTTTATAATTCAATGCGGTATAAATTCTATTTTGGTCAAACACATTTTTTACAATTTTATTTCCCAAATTAAACATTACCTCATCTTTGATTTTAAAAGTCAGTTTTTCTTCATTTTCTTTTTTAACCAATGGAAAATCAAATCCTAATTGGTATCTAAATCTAAAATTAGAAAATACAAATCCACCTCTTAGTTCGTCATTTTCCGTTTGATGAAAAAATCTAGCTTCTAGTTTATACCGATGGTTAATCGAAAAGAAGTTATATTTTTTCTTAGCATTAAATCCGATATCTGGTCGTAATTCAGGTACAATCAATTTACTAGTTGATTCGGGGTCATTCGGACTTTGTAAAAACAAAGTCATTCCCACCGAAGCATTTACATTATCAAACAATTTTCTATCCAAATTTGTCCTGAACACTAATTGATGTTGCGCCGCTGGATTGTAAAATTGTCTTTCTTGTATTTCTGAATTGAGTAACCAATTAGCATTAAATTTTAATTGGTTATAATACCCATACCACAACAACTGTTGACTTTCGACTTTCTTTTGCGCGAAAGTGAGCGTGGAAATAAGCAAAAGCAGTATTATTATCTTTTTCATTTTTAAGTTACACAATCCCGATAGATATCCGGGACACTAAGTTCTGCACAAAGTTCCACAAAGTATTTATCTATTTTAGACCTAACAGGTTTTGAAAACCTGTTAGGTCTGTCACTTTTAATTTAATATCACTCGGTTAGCGTAATCCCCAAAGGTTTCCCCTTCTTGTTTTTCTTGAATGTAACGTCCTAGTAACACATCTATCTCTGCTAAGATTTGCGCTTCGGTTTGTTTTTCTTTATATAATTTATTTAAACGTAATCCATAACGGTCACCTCCTAACATAAAGTTATATTGTTCTGGGCCTGTGCCTATGAAACCTAGTTCGGCTACATACGGACGACCACAGCCATTAGGACAGCCTGTCATACGTATGGTCAATGCATCTTCAGATAAGCCGTGTTTTGCCAAAAGCGGTTCAATTTTAGTAACTAATACAGGTAAATAACGTTGTGCTTCGGCAAGAGCTAACGGACATGTAGGCATTGCCACACACGCCATCGAACTTTTACGAATATTGCTTACGTTTTTCTCTATCTCGTATTTGGTCAATAAAGCTTCTATTGTTCCTTTATTAGCTTCTGAAATTTCTCCTAATAATAGATTTTGGTTACCTGTAAAAATGAAATTATTTATATTCAATTGTGCCAATTCATACAAAAAGGCTTTTTGCTCAGGTTTTACTACGCCGTGTTCCACAAAAAGGGTATAATACCATTGCTTGTCGGCGCTTTGTTCCCAACCGTAACGGTCATTACGCTCAGTAAACGTATAAGGACGTGCTGGTTCTAATTTAAATCCGATGCGTTTTTCTAGTTCCGCTTTGAAACCTTCTACTGTCATTTTATCGACGGTATATTTTAAACGAGATAATTTACGTTCTACACGGTTTCCAAAATCACGTTGCACCGTTAATACTTCATACACCGCTTTTAAAGTTTTTTCCTCAGTATCTGTAAACCCTAACACATCACCTAAACGTGGATACGTCGAAGCATTTCCGTGGGTTGTTCCTAAACCACCACCCACTACAATATTGAATCCTTTTAATTGATTGTTTTCGATAATGGCAATGAGTCCCAAATCGTTTGTAAACAAATCAACATCATTACTTGGCGGAATTGCAATGGCAATTTTGAATTTACGAGGCAGGTATCTGTTTTCATATAACGGATCTGCTTCTGCCGAACGCTCATAAATTTTTTCTCCGTCGATAAATACTTCGTAATATGCTTGTGTTTTTGGCAATAAAAGCGTTGAAATTTTATCGGCATACGCGTGAATTTGTGCGTGTAACGGAGACAACTGCGGATGCGAACTAGCAATTACATTTCGGTTTACGTCGCCACACGCTGCAATAGAATCTAATTGTGCTAGATTGAATCCTTGAATCGTTGGGCGCAATTCGTGTTTTAATAATCCGTGTAACTGCACCGTTTGGCGAGTTGTAATTTTTAAGGTTCCTGTTCCGTACTGTTCTGATATATTATGTAAGGCAATCCATTTTTCGGCATTGATAATTCCGCCTGGAATACGCAAACGAATCATAAACGAATATAATTTGTCTAATTTTTTCGCTGCTCTTTCGGCTCTACGGTCACGATCATCTTGTACATACATTCCGTGAAACTTTACTAGTGTTTCATCGTCTGGTCGCACATTTCCGGTGTGGTTATCAATATCGATACTTTCTTTTAGCGTACCTCTTAATCCGTCGCTATTGATTTTTATATATTCTACTGGTGATAATTTGTCGCTCATAGTATTTTTTTTAGCCATTAGCCATTAGGCAATAGGCATTAGTTTTAATTTTTAGGCATTAGGCAATAGTTAAAAGGCAATAGTTATATGTTATACTGTTTGGCTAAGAACATTAGTAAATTTCAGCTTACTTATTTCACTAATGGCTAATGGCTATTGCCTATTCACTCTATTCTCTAATACACGTCTTTTTGATATTTTCCTTGTTCTTCTAATTGGTCTAACACTTCTTTTGCTTTTTCAACCGATATGTTTCGTTGGGAAGCGATTACTTCGATAATCGTGTTTTCGACATCTTTACTCATTGGGTCTTTTTGTCCGCAGATGTAAATAGAAGCACCGTTTTCTAACCATTCGTTAAACTGACTTGCATTTTCTTTGATGCGGTCTTGTACGTAAATTTTACGTTCTTGATCTCTGGAAAATGCCGTACTTAACTTAGTTAACACCCCTGTAGATAACCATTCCTGAATTTCAGTTTGGTAATAAAAATCTAAGGCAAAATGTTGTTCGCCAAAGAATAACCAGTTTTTACCTTCAGCTCCTGTTGCATCGCGTTGTACTAAGAAGCTTCGAAAAGGTGCAATACCTGTTCCTGGACCAATTAAAATAATATCAGTATCGTCAGCAGGTAAACGGAAATTGTTGTTTTTGTGGATATAGAAATCATAATCGGTATCCAAAGGATAATCAGCTAAAAACTGAGAAGTCAATCCTGTTTTTATAGTATCACCCACTTTAAAACTATTTAAGTTTACCGTTAAATGCACTTGTCCGTCGTGTGCTTCGGCAGCAGATGAAATAGAATACAAACGAGGCGCAATAGGATGTAATACAGCTACCACTTCTTCCAAAGCACCCTTTTTAGGTTGGTATTTTTGGATAATATCTACTAAATCGGCTTTTTCTTCTGTAATTTCGATATCCAAAACTTTAGCTACATTTTCTAACGATCTTTTAGATAAGCCACGAATATTTTTATCTTGAAGAGTAGCCACATCGGTTACATTAAAATAAGAAGCAATACTTTGTAATTCGGCTTCGTTATTTTTCGGGATTACTCCTAAAGCATCTCCAGGTTCGTAAATCACTTCTTCCTTAGGTGTAATTTCGATATGATACGTTTCTTTATTCGAACCTCTATCATTCAACACAATTTTATGCGAAATTTGTCCAGTAAAATTCTGTTTGTGTGATGTTGTTGCTACGGCTGATTTTGCTACCTCTGGTGTTGAAGTTGAAGCATTTCCGAATGCATTTTGCAAATCGGTTTCCCAAGTTGGAATTAAACTGGCATAATCCACATCGGCTTTCACCAATGGCAGTAAACGTGTTGCCCCTTTTTCGGCTAAAACGGCATCTAATAATACACCTGCATTACAGAATAAAGGATACGAAGAATCACCTAAACCGAAAACCGCAAACGACAATTTATCTAACTTACCATTGGAGGCTTTGATGGTTTCGTAAAAACCAACGGCATTTTGCGGGAATTCGCCTTCGCCTTGCGTACTTACCACAAATAACACCAACGTTTCTTTTTGGAGTTTAGCCAAATCAAATTGGGCAACATCCACACTTTTAGCTTGGATTTTGTTCTTTTTAAAAGTGGCTTGAATTTGAGAAGCTACTTTTTTAGAATTACCTGTTTCGGTACCATATACAATTAATGGTTTTACGGCTACAGCTGCACTTTGAACAGGAGGAATTACCCCTGTTGCTTGAATTCCGGAATTTTTGGCTAAATATCCTGCCAGATAACCCTTGGCATAAATTAGCTCTTCATTGGTAGCATTTTGCACCAATTGTTGTAATAAATTGTTTTTAGTTTCAGATAGCATTTTGATAGATTGTTTTATGATTATCGAAATAAGATTCTGTGTTTGATTTTTCGGCAAACCAAGCATATTGCTGGTGAAGTGCTACCACTTTACCCACCACAATTAATGTTGGCACATATTCAAATTCAGGTAACGGTTTTGTGGCAATATCCTCAAAACTAAACACCTTCGTTTTTTGATTAGGTGTAGTAGCTTGTTGAATAACAGCGACTCCCTTTTCAGGATCGATATTTTGTTCAATTAATTTTTGTGCCAACACCTTTAGCTTTTGACCACTCATATAAAACACAAGCGTATCACTAGTCGCTGCCCAATCGGTCCATTGTTGACTTTCTACGTTTTCTAACTCATACAATGTCAAGAAACGAAGTCCGCGGGAATAACCCCTTGCCGTTAAAGGCATTCCAGTATAAGCAGCGGCACCAAAAGCAGCGGAAACTCCAGGAATAATTTCATACAGAATTTCATTGGCAACTAATACTTGCAATTCATCAAGAATATTTGAGAACAAAGTCGAATCACCACCCTTTAAGCGAAGTACTAGTTTTCCTTGTTGGGCAAAAAGCACGATCAATTCGTTAATATCCTGTTGCGGTGTCCAAACACCTTTAGAACATTGTTTACCTACATAGACAATTTCTGCATCTTTACGAGCATATTCCTCAATAAGTTCAGGCGAAACTAGTCGGTCAATTAAGACTACATCAGCCTTTTGCAAGTATTTCAAAGCTTTTAAACTAATGAGCTCTGGATCCCCAGGACCTGCTCCCGCTAAGATTACTTTTCCTGTATTTTTTATACTTCTTTCCATTTTTAAAACTATGTCTTTGGTTACACAGAGGTTCACAAAGAATACTCAGAGACCCACAAAATTTTGACACTATTCACCCTAGACCAAAAGCAAACTATTAAATTCACTTGGTCTGAAGAAGAAATACTTCGTGTTTACTCAGTACTTTTTAATAAACTCTAATCGATTGATTTACTTACAAACCTAACAGGTTTTTGAAACCTGTTAGGTTTACCATTAAAACAATCCTTCGATTGAAAGGTATCGTTCTCCGGTATCGTAATTAAAAGTTAATATAGTTGCATCGTCTGGTAATGTTGCTACTTTTTTAGCTACTGCAGCTAAAGATGCGCCTGTTGAAATACCAACCAAAATCCCTTCGTTTTTAGCGATGTTTCTAGCATATTCAAAAGCATCGTCTTTGCTAACTTGAATTACCTCATCAATTAAACCTGCTTGGTAAATTTCTGGAACAAAACCAGCTCCAATTCCTTGTAGCGGGTGCGGAGAAGGACTACCGCCACTTAATACAGGTGATAATTCAGGCTCAACTGCAATTACTTTTAGCTTAGGGAATTTTTCTTTTAGTACAGAAGCCACTCCTGTAATATGGCCTCCTGTTCCTACACCTGTGATGATGTAATCTAATCCTTCAGGGAAATCGGCTAAAATTTCTTGCGCAGTTGTACGCTTGTGCACTTCGACATTCGCTTGATTATTAAATTGTGAAGGCGACCACGCGTTTGGAGTAGTAGCAACTAGTTCGGCAGCACGTTCAATAGCACCTTTCATTCCTTTTTCGCGAGGTGTTAAATCGAAAGTAGCTCCGTAGATTTCCATTAATTTTCTACGCTCTACACTCATTGATTCAGGCATTACAAGGATTACTTTGTATCCTTTTACAGCAGCCACTAATGCTAAACCAATTCCTGTATTTCCAGAAGTAGGTTCGATAATGACGCTATCAGGCTTTAATAATCCTTTTGCTTCCGCATCTTCAATCATTGCTAGCGCAATACGATCTTTGATACTGTTACCTGGGTTATTTCTTTCTAATTTTATATATACGTTTTTGTTTCCGTATAATTTATTGATTTTTACTACTGGGGTATTCCCTATGGTTTCTAAAATATTATTTGTTTTCATTTTTTTCTGTATAATGTATTGTTGTATATTGTACTGTTGTGAGTTTGTGTGCTAGTTGTTCTTTTTACTAATTACTTTTCACTTTTCACTAAATTCACTAAATCACGTAATTAAGTGGCTCTGGAAATTCACTTTTTTTCTTGATTTCGATTTCGCTTTTGTGATAGACTAATGATCCTTCTGGCACGGAATGGGTTAACCAAACATTTCCTCCTATCACTGAATTTTCTCCTATTATTGTATTTCCTCCAAGTATAGTCGCATTTGCATAAATAGTAACATTATCTTCGATGGTGGGATGCCTTTGAGCTGTTGCTGTTTCTTTTGAAACCGATAAAGCGCCAAGTGTAACTCCTTGATAGATTTTAACATTTTTACCTATTCTTGTTGTTTCACCTATTACGATTCCTGTTCCGTGATCAATGAAGAAATTTTCTCCTATTTCAGCTCCTGGATGAATATCAATACCAGTTCGGCTATGTACATATTCCGAAATCACCCTAGGAATTACGGGAACGTTTAATTTCCAAAATACATTGGCTATTCTATAAGCGGTGATGGCAAAAAATCCTGGATAGGCCACCAAAACTTCTTCTTTTGATTTAGCAGCAGGATCAAAATTGACAATCGTTTCTAAATCATTTAGAAGAACGTAATGTAAATCTTCTATTTGCTCAAAGAAAAAATTGGCATATACTACAATTTGATTGGTATCTTCAACCGTTTTGGCTAAAATATCTTGCAGTTTTATTTGCAATAACTTTTCTTTATTTTGAAAGAATCTATAGTTTTTATATTCCTGATTGATATCAAACAACCAATTAATTAGCTCGTCAACCCAGTTTTCCACTTTGTTTTTGTTTATGGGATTTCTGGCTCTTTCTTGATTTTTTATGTAAATTGAGTAAGACATATCATAAAAACATTAAGGCTCCAACGGTATTATAACTTGTTTCATCAATAAGGATTGCATTTCCCGTTTTTGAATTTTGGGTAAATGAATCGATAAATAAATACTGATTTGTACGTAAACTAATTTGGGCAATATCGTTTAGTTTAACTGTTTCTCCCTCAGTAAATTGCCATTCGTTTATATTCCATTTTCTATTTATCTGTTGGATTTTTACACGAACTGTTTTGAAGCGATGCTGCAAAAGATAGGTTTTCCCTACTTGCAAATCGGAGGTATCAAGCCAAGATACCCAAGTATCAATTTGATTAGCCTCAGTTGGCAACTGATTGTTTAAAACAATAGTATCTCCACGACTGATGTCTATGTTTGCTTCAAAATGTAATACCACATTATCACCAGCAACTACTCGTTCTACCTCTGCTTGATTTTTCTCAATTTTTACAATCGAAGTTTCAATATTAGCCGGTAATACTTTTATCTTATCTCCTACTTCATAACTACCGCTTAATACAGGTCCTGCATAACCTCTATAATCGTGGTTCGCTTCATCTTTAGGGCGAATTACCCATTGTACCTGAAAACGAGCTGGTAAATCATCTGTCGGATCAATTTCTACATTTTCTAAAGTTTCTAAAATTGATTTCCCTGAATACCAAGGCGTATTTTCAGATGTATTTACCACATTATCTCCCACTAGTGCACTAACAGGAATGTAAATAATTTGGTCATAATTCAATTCCGATTTGATTTCTTCAAAATCTGCTTGGATTTGGTTAAACGTTTCTTCAGAATAATTCACCAAATCGATTTTATTAATTGCGATAATAGCTTTTTTAATTCCCATTAGCGAACCAATACTTGCGTGACGTCTAGTTTGTTCCGTAATTCCTTTACGAGCATCTACTAAAATGATAATTAAATCAGAGTTAGATGCACCTGTAATCATATTACGTGTGTATTGCTCGTGTCCAGGTGCGTCCGCAATAATGAATTTTCTTTTTGAAGTTGAGAAATATTTATACGCTACATCAATAGTAATTCCTTGCTCTCTTTCGGCACGAAGTCCGTCAGTGATTAATGATAAATCGATGTCAACTCCTTCTTGTTTGGTTTGTTTTTGCAAAACCCCTAATTGGTCTGTATGTATGCTATCCGAATCATATAAAAGTCTTCCTATTAAAGTACTTTTACCGTCATCTACATTTCCTGCTGTTATAAATCGTAATGTGTTCATTTTTTTCTTTTTTTATCTAAAAAATTAAAAAGCTAAAGAATCAAAAAAATAAAATTTAATTTTCAATACCAGTTTCTTTTTTGTTTCAAGTTTTGAGCGCAAAAATCTTCACACCCATCTTCCATCTTCCATCTTCCCTCCTAAAAATATCCTTGTTTTTTTCTATCTTCCATTGCGGCTTCTGAGAGTTGGTCATCAAGACGCGTTTGTCCTCTTTCGCTGATTCTTGTTTGAACAATATCTTCAATAATATCATCGATGGTGGAAGCTTGTGATGGAACGGCTGCGGTACAAGTCATATCCCCTACGGTTCTGTATCTTACACGCTCAACCACTACTTGATCTCCATCTTGCGGCTGAATGAATGCTGAAGTTGCCACCAATTTGTCCTGGTGGACAATACATTCTCTATCGTGTGCAAAATATAAATTAGGTAATTCGATATTATACTTTTTAATGTAGTTCCACACATCTAATTCGGTCCAATTACTGATTGGGAATACTCTCACATTATGACCTTTTTGAATTTTACCGTTTAAAATATTCCACAATTCAGGTCTTTGTAATTTAGGATCCCAAGCCCCGAAATCATCACGAACTGAGAAGATTCGTTCTTTAGCTCTGGCTTTTTCTTCATCGCGTCGCGCACCACCTATACAAGCATCAAATTCATTTTCTTGAATGGTATCTAACAAAGTGTAGGTTTGTAAAGCATTTCGTGAAGGAAAACGACCAGCCGTTTCTTTTAAATTGTACTTTTTGATACTATCTTCTACACTACCAACAATTAGCTTTTCTCCAATTTGAGCGACCAACTTATCCCGGAATTCAATGGCTTCAGGAAAATTATGACCAGTATCAATATGCACTAGCGGAAAAGGAAATTTTCCTGGTCTAAATGCTTTTAATGCTAGATGAATTAATACGATTGAATCCTTTCCTCCAGAAAATAACAAGGCTGGTTTTTCAAACTGTGCGGCTGTTTCACGAAGAATGTAAATAGCTTCGTTTTCTAATTGTTCTAAATAATCTATATCTTTTTTCATTTATTTTTTGTTTAAGGTTTAAGGTTTGTCACACTGAGTTTCACAAAGGAAAGCACTAAGTTTCACAAAGATTTTAACTTCTACGATCGCAAAGGTTTTACGCAAGGTTCGCAAAGTTGAACATTTCTAAATTCTGATTTCTAACTTCTAATTTTACTTATGTAATCCACATTCTTTTTTCGATTGGTCTTCCCACCACCAGCGTCCTGCTCTAAAATCTTCTCCTTCTTTGATGGCTCGGGTACACGGTGCACAACCTATACTTACATAACCTTTGTCGTGTAGAACATTATAAGGAACTCCATTTTGTTTTAAATAACTTACTACTTCTTCTAATGTCCAATTAAGTAGCGGATTGTATTTATAAAGTTTGAAGTTTTGATCCCATTCTAACAATTGTACATTTTGACGGTTTTGTGATTGCTCAGCTCTTAGTCCAGTTATCCAAAGATTAACTCCTTCCAAAGCCCTATTTAAAGGTTCAACCTTACGGATAGAGCAACATTCTTTTCTATTTTCAACACTGGCATAAAAACCATTGATTCCGTTTTGATTCACATATTTTTCAAGTTTAGAGGCTTGCGGATAATATGCTTTTATTTGATTTCCATATTGCAGAGTGGTTTTATCCCAAACCGAATATGTTTCTGGAAATAATCTACCTGTATCTAGTGTAAATACTTCAATATTATTTAATTTATTAGTAAAAATTTCATTAGTAATTACTTGGTCTTCTATACCGAAACTAGTCGAAAAAACTATCTTCCCTGTAAAATTTTCACTCAAAAAACGAAGACTTTCAGTTAAGTCATTCGAATAATTTAAAAAGTTTTTTATTTGTTCTGTCATAACATTTTTTTTAAATAAAAAGGCCTCTTGAAATTCAAGAGGCCCGCACAATTATATATATAACCAAAGATTAATAAATAGTACACACGACCTCCCACCGAAGTTGGCAACAACAACAGCAAGAAGCGTTTGCATTAAATTTTACTACTATTTTATTATTTTTATTCATTTTGAATTTTCTAAATTTTGGATATAAAAAAACTCCCCACGAAGTGAGGAGTTTTAGTTATTGCTTTTATCTTTTTTAAATATACAACAATTCTACTCCTCAAGATTTTGAGCAGCAGATACAACAGTTGATATTTTTAATATTTGTCTTCATAATTGTGATGCAAACTTAGAACTTTTTCTTTGAAATAAAAAAATAAACTTGTTATTTTTCTATTTTTTTCATAAAAACAAAATAAAAATAGAATATTATTCGGAAAAAAACGAATTTTTTAAAAATAAAAACTAAAACAAAATTATGATTCTTCAGGAGAATCTCCCGTATAATAGTTCTTTTGTTTTTCTAATGCTTTCATTTTATCTACAATATCGCCTTCCTCCTCTTGAATTTCCTTATAAATTTCTTCATAATCTTTTGTATATAGGCTACTAGGAACAACGTGTGTATCAAAACTTAATTCTACACCCTTTTGTTTAGCAAAATTACCATACAAATAAATTTGATGTTGCACATAACCTGTATTTTTATTGGTATCATAAATAAAATGAAGGTAGCCAGTTTTTTTAGGCGAAATATCTTTTGTTGTAGACTCATCTACAACTACACAACCGCAAGAAGTTTGAATTTCTTTAATTTCTAAAAGCGCATCGCCAGTATTAGTTACAGGATAAAATATATGCAGCTTTTCTCCTTGCGAAATAGGAAAATAATGTCTTTGTGGATCTTTTACTTTTAATGTTGTCGTTTGACTTTTTTCATCACAACTATAAAAAAGTGATAAACATACTAACAACACAAACTTTAACAGCAAATGTGAAGACGATAGTTTATTAAAGTAATTGTATTTCATCACAAGCAATTTTCTTATTTTTTTCATCTTTTATAATTCTCAAAACTATTTTTTCATTTTTCTTTATAGACAACTCTGTTGCAAAAGTCGCTATTGTACTTTCGTTTGACTTAACCTCATCTTGCTCTTTTAAAATTTTAAACAAAGAATCATTTTTATACACTTCTACCCTTACTGGCTTATAAATTGACAAATAAGGATCATTCAAGAAATTAATTTTTAGTGTTGCTTTATTTAATTCAACGCTTGGTAACTGCAAAACCAAATCTTCTTGTGTAGATAAAAACCAACCTATATGATAATCGCATAAAAAACCAATCGAATTATCTATTAAAAGGCTAATATCTTGATAGTCTTCGTCTAATTTTGACAATGCTTGTATTTTTTTTCCAAATAGCTTATTACTATCTCTTGGGATTAAAAGCTTTTTCTCAAACTCATTTAGAAATACTAGAATAGCTCCGTTTTCTTCTTTGTAGTTTTTAAAACTAGAATAATTAATATATTTTTTTAGGTTTTCATAAGCCTTAACAACTTTACTTTTTACCTGCAATTTACCCGGAGTATCTATTTCAAAGAAACCATTTTTTCCATTAATTTGTCTCATAACAAGTTTCAAATAAGTAAAACTTAAACCAGTTAAAAGCTCTTCTAATTTAGATTTTTCCTTAGTCTGGGCATTAGCTATGGCTGTTTCTAATTTAGCATAAAATTGAAAAAACTTAGAAGGATTTACATTTTGCAAAGTATCATCATATATTCCAGTAGAATAATTTTTAAGACTAGCTTCATTTTCAATACTTAAATAATAATCCGATAGCATTTTATAATTTTGAGGAAACTCTTGCTTAAAAAAATCACTTACAAGTGTCTCAATATTTAACTTTGGATTTATTAATAAAGCAGAAGAAACAAATGTTTTTAGCTCTTGAAAACTAGAATAATCATAACCACTACCATTCAAAAAAACACCTTCGGCTCCTATTTCATTAAAATAAATTAATTGTTTTTGTAATCTGTACAAAAATGGATACACAGTAAGATAATCATCAAAGTTTGAAACATAATCCCACAAATAAACTTTCTTAATTTTTTGCTTCCATCCTCGTAATTTATTTTCAAAAAGCTTTGCTTTTGACTTATTCTGAAAATTTATATTTTTAGGAAAATCTATCGTACTCATCATCACCCCAACATTCTTAGGCATTTTTTTAGCAGGTAAATCTTGAACCGTTAAATAAGCTGTAGTAAAAAAATTATAATTAGGAAACTTAGATGCTAACTTTTCTAGCAAATTAAAAACTGAAGGAGAAGCATTTGAAAGTGTATTCCCTTCTTTTTTACATTTTTCACATTGACAGACCAACTTATTATCATTGGGTACAATCATAAACGAACAAGTCGTTTTTGAATCTATCCCAAAATTATCAATGATATAATTCTCTAAAAAAGTATAGGTCGCACCTGATGAAAAACACCATTGTTTGTTGTTTTTTTGGTTTTCAATTACAGCAAAAGTTTCAGAATCCCCCTCATCTAACAATAATTTTCCGAGGTTATGCCCCCAAATACCCCAATCATTTTCTACATTGTTGGAATTATATTTAATCTCAGAATTAGCCTTTAAATTAGGATTGAAATGCGCTTCACGATATTCAAATGGAAATTTTACAGCGCATTGCTGGATATCAATTATCGCAGGCAATAAATCTTGAGTGGCAATTCGGTCGTCTTGTAAGCTAAGCTTTTTCAAAAATTGATTAAAAAGCCATTTTAGATTTTTTTCAGAATTTGCAATTAGTTGAATTATATTTTTTTCAGTTTTAATTTCATAATCAAACAAATGTCCTGAAAACAAAACAAGTTTGATTTGAAATCCTTTAGTATTGGATTCATCACTAGAAACAATACCTTTATCTGAACTTCTATTCAAAAAATCTTTATAAAAAAAATCCTCTTTAATAGTTTCAAGCTTATTTTCTGATTCAAAAATAATAGTATATGAATCTGAATATAACTTAATATCTTTTTGATCAACATTAGACTTTAAAGTACAGCCTGCAAACAGAAAAAACAATGCAAAGCCAAAACTCGTTTTCAATAGAGTTCCCAACAATTGCTTTGTTATTTTTTTAAATTTGTCCAATACTAGAATGCTATTTGAGTTTGAAAATAAAGATTATACATACTAGTATATTTGCTATCAGTAACTTTAATTGTATTCCAACTCCCTAACAAGCCTAAGGTAATATTTGAGTTTAACATATATTTAGGTCCCGCACCTACCATAGTATTAAATGCATTCCAAGTTTGATACAAATTAAAATTCAATGATTGAATATCTGAAACAGTACCTATGGAACCAACTAATTGCATATAACTTTTTTTCTCATTAAGTACAAAAAAACGAGTATCTGAACTACAATTATAAAACAACACATTGTCAATTGTAAAGACGTTTGCCTTTACATTCCACCATACTTTTTCCCAGTCTTTTGAAACACCTAATGTACCTTGAATCATTTGAATATCATCAGGCAATTGTCTGTATCCTGCACCTAACTCGACTTCGTAATCATTTTTAAAAGCTTTAAAAACCGATAATTGACCAGAAATTTTAGGAAAATATTGAGTCCCATAACCCACATTTACTTTTGTGTATAATTTATCGGTAAAAACGTGATACCATTCAGCTATAGGCTGCACTCCAGCACCTTCTTCCCTACCTGAATAGTTAATACGAAACATATACGTATTCTTAGCATTTTTTCTGACATATTCTAAAGTTGATATCAAGGAATACTCCTGATTATCTTTCAACCTACTACGCAAATGATATAACCCAATTTCGTTTTTATACATTTTATTCTTCAATGTTTCTAAATGTCTTTTAAAATCTGATAATTCAAGCAAAGAAGGTTGGTAAATTTTCTGATAAGCGTAAGCAGAATCATATTCTTTTTTAGTTTCTAGTAACAATCCTTTATCATACTTTAAATCAAGATTATTAACATCATAACGCAAAGCAGAATTAACCAATTGTAAAGCAGCCTCATTTTGCTTTTGCTTCATTAAATCTTTAGCTTTTTTATGAGCATTTTCAGAATAAACTCCTGCAAGCGACTTACTATGTGGGTATTTCTCTAATAAAGGTAAAACTTCTGCAATTGCTTTGTCGTGTTCTTTTTTTGCAGTAAATGCTTCTGCTAATTTTACTTTAAATTGCAAATCATCAGGATATTGTTCTGTAGCTTGTTTTGCATTTTGAAACATATCATCTACTTCATTCATTTGATATGCCAAATTGATTGCATACTGTAAAGCAGGTTTACTGTTAGGTTTCAACTGAAGTATTTTCTTTGTTATATCATAGGCATTGTCCAAATTTTGCTCTTCGATAGATTTTTTTATATATAACAAACCATTTTCTTCAAAACCATTTTTATAAATTGATTTTTTGGGCTCCTTTGCTTTTTCGATTAGTTGTAAATACATATCAAAAGCATTTTTGTAATCATCTGAAACCACTAGAGCACTAATTTTCTTTAACTGTTTTGACTCATCATTAGGTTGTTTCTTCAAAAAATCATTGATAACCACAAGTGCTTTATCGTGCAAACCTGTTTTTAAATAACATTGAAACAATCCTAATTTTGCTGGTTCTAAATAATCATTGGAATTTTTTTGAGCTACAATTTTTTCTAAAACATCAATAGCATCAATATGATTGCCATCTTGCATTAGTTGCTTAGCATTAGCATATTGGAAAGCTAAATAATCATCTTTTACATCAGAATCATTTGGGAATTTGCTATACAATTTCAATAAAAATTGATTAGCCTTAGACTCATTCCCTAACTGTTTATATATAAAATATTCCTTTGATAAAATTTCTTTGGTTTCTCCTTTAGATTTTTTTGCCTTTGCTATATAGCCAAGTGCATCGTTATAATATCCTTTACTGATAGCGTTATTTATCAAGTAGGTTAAAGCTTCTTCATTACCTGGATTTTTTTCTAAAATTTTGCCATACAACGTATAAGGATCATTATTAGCCTGAATTCTAGCTGATTCCGTTAAAATATCATCATAATACTTTTGAAGTTGTGCATCTGGTTTTTTCGCCATCTGTTTTTGAAGAAACTCTACAGCTTCTGTATTCCTATTCATTTCAGATAATATCCCTACTTTCTTGATTGTATATTCTCTGACGTTAGGAAACTTTTGGATTCCTTTTTCTGCATACATCAATGCTTTCTCTTTATCACCAGCAGACAAAAGCGTGTTGATTATATCAACATACATATCTGGTTGTTGACTGTCCATTTTTGCCAAATCCTCCGCTAAAGATAAAGCCTGTGTAAACTTACCTTCTTTTTTTAATCGGATAATTTCTTGCTGGGTATTGTAAATATAATCTTTTTGAATAGTTGTATCTTCTGGATAAATTTGATTTAATCTTTTCAATAACCTAGATGTCTCAACTAAATTACCTTGCAATCTATAAATTTCAATTTTTTTAATCCATAATTGTTTCCAGTAGGGATTTATTTCTAATAGTTCGTTGATATAACAAATTGCACTGGAGTAATGCTTCGAATTCATCTCTACATTGACCAATAATTGCTTCGCATCTAAGTTAGTTTTGTCAAATTGTAATGATTTAACTAAATGGTACCTTGCATTTTTATAATCCTTCTTATAATAATAATATTTACCAAGAAGCATTTTAAGATTAGAATCTGTTTCGTCTTGCTTTAAACCTTCATCAATTATTTTTTTTGCGTTTTCCCATTCCTGTTTTTTTATGTAATTCTTAGCCATAATGGAATACTCTTCCATTGTATCCTGAGCATTTAACAAACTAACATTTAGTAAAAAAAAGAAGAAAAATCTAAATTTATATAGAGACATTATATTTTGGCAATTAGTTCATTTTATCAGCTTCTGCTTCTACAGCAACTTCTAAATTTTTATTTTGTTCGAAACCTTGTCTAGTCATTTGGCCCCACTCAAATTTTTTACGTGATAAGAAATCCACATATCCCTTAAGGCTATAAAAAACGATTAAAGGGTGATAAACAAAGGGTTCAATTAAAGTAAAGAAAACAAGTTTTAAATATTCATTAAAAGTTTTATATTGCTTGTTCACCATTCTATCTAGGTAAATAGTAATTAAAGAAAGACAAATACCAAACATATAGACAAAAAACAACATAATGCCTGCCGAATATGGATTTATTCCTTTAGTTATCAATAAAAATATAGTATATAAATAACCAAAGAGTTCAATAATGGGTGCAGAGAATTCAAAAAGCAATGTATATGGCAATGTAATCAAACCTAACTGTTTATATTTGTGATTGAAAATATATTTTCTATGAACAGTAAAAATTTGAAGCAATCCTCTAGCCCATCTTGTTCGCTGACGATTTAGTATTTTCATATTAGGAGGTCCTTCTGTCCAACAACAAGTATCAGGAATTTGAACAATTTTGTAATCTTTATTAAAGTTACACATATAACCAATAATACGAGTTGTCAAATCCATATCTTCTGCATGTGATAGAGGATCATATCCTCCAGCAGCAATCACAACCGACTTATCAAACATACCTAACCCACCAGAAATATTCCCTATAGCATTAATTCTTGACCAACCCATTTTCCCAATCAAATAGCTTCGCAGATACTCGACTTCTTGAAACAAAGGAATAATTCTTTTTGGTGCTCTAACCTCTGTGATAACTCCATTTTGAATCACACAACTATTAGCCATACGTAGAGTTGCTCCTACACCTATGACTTGAGTTTTATTCATCAAAAAAGGTTTTATCATTTTAACAAGTGCATCACGGGACAAAATACAATCTACATCTGTGCATAAGAAATAAGGATAAGAGGAAGCGTTAATTCCAGCATTTGATGCATCTGCCTTTGTACCTCCATTTACTTTATCAACAACAGTCAATTTAGAAAATGCTGGATTTGTTGATTTTAGAATCCTTTTAAAAGGTTTTGTTTTGATTTTTTCTACATAAGCAAAAGGCGTTTCAACTAATTCGAAATTCTCAATTAATAATTCAAGCGTTCTATCTTTACTTCCGTCATTCACAATAACTACCTCAAATTTAGGATAATTGAGTGTCAGCATTGAAGTGACATTTTCAATTATCGTCATTTCTTCATTATAAGCGGGAGCCACAATAGAAATACCAGGAGCAAATGGTGTTTTTAAGAAATTCTCATCCATTTCTTTACTCTCATTTGCTTTGTATTTTTTTATCTCCTTAAACGCTAGGAATATTAAAATTAAATAAATTACAGTTAGTGCAGATGCATAGAGAAAAACTATGTACTGAAAAAGATTTGAAATCATTTTTAAAAATATTTACACTAATTCTTAATTAGCGGGTTCTTTATGTGTTCAAAAATTAGTTTTTGAAAATTGTCATCAATTTTAGACTCCATTTCTTTTATAAGAGACTTCCCAGTGTTGTCATAATTAAAAATTGCCTTGCCTATAGATATTTTCAAACTTGTATCATACGATTTGTAAAAAGCAGATTCTAAAAATTCTAAAGCCAATTTTGGTTTGGTTTCCTTTATTGTATTTATAATACTATGTTGTACAACTAGGGGTTCAAAGTCATAGTTAGAGATTAAAGCATCATCGATGTTATTGTTTTGCAAAGCTCCTATAGCTTCCACAAGTGCTTTCCTAACTTTTGGAGTTGTTGTTTGCGTAAGAAAAGTTAATAAAAAAGGTAAGTTTTCAAATTGTTTATAAAACGCTGTTTCGTATATAAAAAAACATTTTAAATCTATATTTTCTGTTCTTTTTATCCATTGTGCAAAATTAGGTGTAAACTCTTTAGAACGTTTTAATAAAATTTCATGGATTTGTATTTTATCCCATTCTGTAAATTCAGCATCGAAATCTTCATTAAAAAAACGAAAGGGATCATATTTACTCAAATAAATATATGCTTTTCTCGCTTTTTTACGCAAACTTTCATTTTTATCATAAACCAATGATATAATTACAGATTCTGAAATACTCAACTTAAGATTTATAATCTTAGATAGTCCGTCTAATTTTGTTCTCACATTACCTTTTAAAAGTCTTTTTTCCCAAAAAGTTTTCAAATCAAAAAAGTATAATAGTTCGTTATAATTATACTCATTATAGACTTCGTTATTATTTACTAATTCGATAATAGTATCAGTGATTAATAATTTATGACTTTTTTTAAATTCTTTTTGATTATCAAAAACCAGCTTAACATCCTCTAAATCAATATTTTTTGAAGAATAAACAATTTCTTTTATTTTTTGAAGATATAATAAATTAAGCACCTTCTTTTGATGCAACATATTATCGCTTTTCCAATTTATAAAAACCAATTTAAAAAAAGTAATGGCATAAACTAGGACAAATACCGCCGTTAGAATCACTGCAAATTGTAAGACAATGGGAAGTTGTAGTATGAGACAATAAATATCCTTGAAGAAAAAAAATATCTCTTCCATAGCTGTTTAGTTGTTTGTTTGTGTTTTTTAATAAAAAAAACACGTTTTTTAGTTTGTGCAAAGGTGATAAAAAAAATTGAAAAATAAATATTATCTATTTTTTTGTGTTTTTTTACGTGTTTTTTGCAAAAAAAAAGATTTTTCAGCTGTTAAATTGATTTTTCTTAAAAAATATCAAATCAAAACAAGGATTTTATAATTATTCAAGATTGAAAAATATTATCAAAAATTGATATAATTTCTTCAATAGGTTCCAAACCAACAGAAATTCGAAGCAATTCAGTTTCGATTCCATTTTCATTTAAATACTTTCTTCCTTCTTCTGTTTGAATCAAGTCATAATGTGCCAAATATACATAAGGCATTGCTAATGTAAATTCTGTTCCTAAGCTAGGCCCTTTAGCTAATTGCAGTTTATCGTAATAATCCGAAAGTTTTCCGTGGAAAACTACCGAAATTAAACCTGGGATATATTTTGAGTTAGCTAATCTTTGATAAATATTTTTTGAATTACCCGTGTAAACACTCATCACTTTTTTCACACTTTCTTGCTTTGAAAAGTATTCTAAAAGCTGGATTGTGTTATCAGAGATTCTCTTTACCCTATCTTCATAGCCTAAAATTTCATAGCCTAATCTTTCTATTTCTCCTTTAAAAGGAGACAAAGCAAATTTATTAGCTTCAATAAGTAAATCAGCATTTCTACTAATTACAGCACCCATCAAAACATCTGCATTTCCGCAGGCAAATTTTGACAAACTTTCTACAGCTATATCGCAATATTCTAAAACATCAACATTGAATGGCGTGATTAATGTCGCATCAAGTATAAGTAACACATCATACTTTTTACAAATTGCATACAACTTCTCAATATCTAAGCATTCGATTTTTGGATTACTTACAATCTCTGAGACTACTGCACCTATATTGTGATGATTGTTACTTAGCCAATTTTCAAGAGATTCTAAATCAAAAACATTTAATTGTAAATGAACGGTTTCAGCTCTTTTTTTAACTATTTCCATTGTGTCTAGATACAACCATCCTAGTTGAACTATTCCTTTTTTCCCTTTATATCCTTTATTTGACACTCCCTCACAAGCTGCAAAAACAGCATTTGCACCATTGTTTGTCAACAAAATATTCTGCTTATCAACGTTATAAGCTTCTACTAAAACTTTTTGAATAGCATTTATAGAATGCAGAAAATCATTTTTCGTTTCTTCATATAGAGATTCTATCAATGGCAATTCTAACAAAACATTCTCTGCCTGTCTTGAACTAATAATAAGACCTGCATTTTGAATATATTCTTTTACTAATTTTAATTTCTCATCATTCGAATCTATAATCAAAAAAACACAATCTGCTAGTTGGACAAAATTGAATTTTACAGCAAGCAGATGACAAACTAATTCATATGCCTTGAATGATGTTATAGGTATTACTGTTTGAGTATCTGAAATTTTATTTTCTTCTGTAACATACTCAACTAATTTTTGCACATATTTATTCCTAAAAAACCTTGGATAGCCTGCCTCCATTTTTCCAACAACATTGATATCACCTTCTTCATACCCAATAATATCAGACATTTTAGGCAAACTTACAGAAACAGCGTGTGGATTATTTAATGGAATTGATTTCCCACAAGGGATATTTTGGAATAAATTTTGCATTTTTCAAAAAACTTTAATTGTCGAAGCTAACACTGCTTGCTTTATATCTTGTAATAAATCATCAACATTTTCTAAACCTACAGAGAATCTAACCGTAGATTTTGTTAGACCTATTTTAATCAAATCCTCTTCTGAGTAGGTAGCATGACTCATCTTTGCAGGTATTTCTGCTCTAGAATCTGCAGTACCAAAAGAAACCTTTTCCCCAAATAGTTTTGTATTCTTGATAACGGATTCTGCAATAAATTCATCTTCAAAATCTACTGTCAAAATAGCTGGTACAATTTTCATTTGCCTTTTAACCAATTCGTACTGAGGATGAGAAGGCAAACCAGGAAACTTTACCGATTTAACTTCTGGAAACTCTAGTAATTGATTTGCTAATTGTATTGCACTTTGTTCTTGGGCTTTCATTCTATAAACTAAAGAAGGTAATCCAAGTGACACAAGAAAAACATCAAAAGGAGATTGCGCTCTACCTTGTGCATTAGAATAATAATGAATTCTTTCATACCAATACTCTGATTTAGCGACAATAGCACCCGCTACTACACTGCCGTGACCTGAAACATATTTTGTTGCTGAAAAAATAGAAAAATCTGCTCCTAAATCAAGTGGTTTTTGAGAAGCGAAAGTCGCCATACTATTATCAACTGCAAAAACACTATCATATTTTTTTGCTAAATCAGCTATGCTTTTAATATCAACTATTTTAAGTCCAGGGTTTGTTGGCGATTCACATAATACTAATCTAACTGTATTGTTTTTTAACAAATCTTCAACTTCAGTTTCATTAGTAAAATCAGCAAATAAAGCCTTTATATTATTTTTTTCAAAAAGAATATTAAGCAATCTATAAGTTCCTCCGTAACAATCTCTTTCAATTAGAACTATATCACCTGATTTTAAAACTGTTTCAAACAATAATGCAATGGCAGCTATACCAGTATTGGTACAAATACATCCGAAACCATCTTCTGCTTTTGCAAAAACTGTTTCTAAAGCATTCCTAGTAGGATTATCTGTTCTTGAATAATCATAAAGCACATCTGCCCCTTCTTGACGCTTATAATCAAAAGTTGCTGTATTATATATAGGTAAGTGTGTTGCTCCATAAGCATCTTTAATACCACTATACTGTGTTAAATTTGCCAAAAGTGTTTCTAATTGTACTGCCATAAAATTTGCTTTAAAATCATAAAAAAACCTCTGCTTTTGCAGAGGTCTTTAAGTAATATTATTAAATTATACAATAAAGTTCTCTGCGGAATTATCCGACATCATCATAAACATCATTATTGCATTTACTAACATTGTAATCAAATTATTTTTACAAGGCAAAAATAGAAATATATTCTTTAAAAAAATAATAAATAGATTATTTTTCTAAATTTTACTACAAAAAAGAAGTTTAAACAAAATTATTTTCTTTAAAAACATTTACTAATAAATTAAAAAAACTACAAAATCGAATATTTACCGACTCGAAATCTATGTAATAAAAAAAATAAATAAAATAATAAGCTAAATTTCAATTGCAATTCATACATTTGCAACACAAAAAACAAGAGGAAAAATTTGAACTGATTGCAACCTCTATTCGAACTAGATTCTTTAAGAAACTAAATAGAATAAAAAAATGCTAAAGCAGTAATACTACTCTTTAGGCGATCTATGCAAATTTTACCTTAATTAATAAAATTTTAAATTATGGCCTATTTATTTACGTCAGAATCTGTAAGCGAAGGACATCCAGACAAGATTGCTGATCAAATTAGCGACGCATTGATTGACAACTTCTTAGCTTTTGACGCATCTTCAAAAGTAGCTTGTGAAACACTAGTAACCACTGGACAAGTGATATTAGCTGGTGAAGTAAAATCTAAGACCTATTTAGATGTACAAAGCATCACACGTGAGGTAATCAAAAAAATTGGTTACACAAAAAGCGAATATATGTTTGAAGCAAACTCTTGTGGAGTATTGTCTGCAATTCACGAACAATCAGATGATATTAATCGTGGAGTAGATAGAATTACTACAGAAGCTGATTTTGAAACTAAAGCTAACGCACAAGGAGCAGGTGACCAAGGAATTATGTTTGGTTATGCAACTAACGAAACTCAGGATTATATGCCTTTAGCTTTAGACTTGTCTCATAAATTATTACAAGAATTAGCGGAATTACGTAGAGAAAATTCAGCAATCACTTATTTACGTCCTGATGCAAAATCGCAAGTAACTTTAGAATATGATGACAACAACAAACCTGTTAGAATTGATTCTATCGTAATTTCAACACAACATGATGATTTTGCCGAAGAAACTGAGATGCTAGCAAAAATTAAAAAAGATATCGTTGAGATTCTTATTCCAAGAATTACAGCTAAATATCCACAATATGCTCATTTATTTAATGACAAAATTGTTTACCACATTAACCCTACTGGTAAATTCGTTATAGGCGGCCCTCACGGTGACACTGGATTAACAGGTAGAAAAATTATCGTAGATACTTATGGAGGTAAAGGAGCTCACGGTGGTGGTGCTTTTTCTGGAAAAGACCCTTCAAAAGTTGACCGTTCCGCAGCTTATGCTACACGCCATATAGCTAAAAACTTAGTGGCTGCTGGAGTTGCAGACGAAGTATTAGTTCAAGTATCTTATGCTATTGGAGTTGCAAAACCTTGTAATGTTTACATAAACACTTACGGCACTGCTAAAAACGGATTATCAGATGTTCAAATTTCTGAAAAAGTAAATGAATTATTTGACTTAAGACCTTATGCAATAGAACAACGTTTAAAATTAAGAACTCCTATCTATAGCGAAACAGCTGCTTACGGACATATGGGACGTAAGAATGAAGTTGTTAAAAAGCGTTTTGTTTCTCCATCAGGTGAAGTTAAAGAACTAGAAGTTGAATTATTTACTTGGGAAAAACTTGACTTTGTAGATAAAATAAAAAGTGCTTTTGGATTCTAAAAAAACACTCATAAAAAAAGACCTCGAATTTAATTTTTCGAGGTCTTTTTTTTATAAATTATTCTAATCACTTACAAAGCATATTTTACACTCAAGATTAAATATCTAGGTTGTACATAATAACTTGAAAAGCTACTAAAACCACCTAATTGATTAAAACTAGAGTCATTTAATGCTGTTGTATTTAACAAATTAGTCCCTGAAATTTTCCATTCCCATTTACTTCCTTTCTTGTTATACATCAAATTAGCCTCAAGAAACTCATATTCAGATTTAATACTTTTACTGCTATTACTATTATTAAAATAAGTATATTCTGTTGTAAATGAAAAATTATCTAAGAAAGAATACTCAAGTTTAACAGAAGGACTATGCGTAAAAAACTTATCACTGAAATTATCATTTATTGAATAACTGTATCCTAAATCAAAATTTGGCAACTTCTTGAAATTTGTTGAAAAGCCTAAATTATATGAATGAACTACAGATTTAGTAGTTTGAATACTTTCAAGATTATTTAATCCTACTCTAATATTGTTAAACAGATTCCAATTAAAATTTGCACCAAAAGATGCTTTATAATATCTCTTAAAAGACCTACTATAATTACCATTTAACATAAAATTTTCATCTGCAAAATTTGAGCTCATATTCGTAGCACTAGAAATCTGGTTAATCCCTATAATATTCACTCTGTTTTTTATTGGATTAATTTGTTTTGAATAAGTGATATTAGCAAAAATATTCTCAAAATTAAACATATTGTATCTAAAATATCTCAAAGAATGAACCTGTGACAGTGAATTCTCTAAATACCTATTTCCTCTAAAAATGGAATTATAAGAAGAAAAAACGGTCCCTTCTGCTAACTTATTAATATCTGTAAAGTTATTAATAACAGAAAAATTGTAGCTCAAGGTTTCGGATTTCTTTATTTGCCATAAAGCATAAAAGTCAGGCAGAATTCTATTGAATGAATTTTTATTTGAAGTTCCTAATTGCGTATCATTTGTCTGATACTTATGAACCGAAAAGCCAGGATTGAAAGTAAATTTTTTCAACAAAAACTTATAATGCATTGCTATAAAAACATCATTGAATCTATAGGTAACGTCATTATTGTTTTTTTGATCAATCAATGTATTCAAACTCCCATTATCTAAAGTTTGAAAAACAGAAGAATTGAAGTTTTGATTTGAAAATGTATTACCAATAGTCAAATTCAAATTACTTTTAGGAGTTAACATATAATAATAGTCAAATTTTCCATCAAATTTAGAAGTTGTCACCAATCTATTTTGGGTTAAATTATTACGTGATTGAAAAATATTATACCCCGAAAGCAAATTAGCAAACACAGGAATTTGTTTTAGATTCGCATTATAAAAAGGATCTTCATTTTGATACAAATGTTGTAATTCAGCTGCAAAAACGTGTTTATCATTTAAGGTATAATAATAATTTAGATTTTGATTAAATGATCTTGGTTTTTGCTTTTTATCTGTATAGATATCTGACAACAAACTTGAATTCAAAGAAGAGCTTTCAATTTGATCTGTAAACTTTAATAGCCCGTCATAATCAAAATGCACTTTTGTAGAAGGCACATAACTAGAACTTAATTTAAACAATCCGAATTTATTATCTTGATTTGAAATTTCCGACTTTATTTCTTCTTGGTTGTTAGGCAAACCCGTAGTTTTTGTATCTGTTCTAATTTGGGTCACATTGGATGAATAAATCCCAAAGCCACTGAAAGAAAGTGATTTTGAAGGATTGTAACTAAAATTTGCTGCACCAAATTTTGTATCGATAGAAGCAGCTCTGTTATTTCTTAAACCTAAAACACCTAAATCATTAGAGGCAACATTAAAATTAGTGCCACCTTTTTTCATAAAGTTTTTAAAACCACCTGTAAACTTAAAATAGTCCTGTGCTGTGAGTGGTAATTCTCCTATATTGTTAAAATTTCCAATCACATTGATACTGTATTTCGGATTATAGTAAAACAATTTTGGATTTAACAAATGTCTATCCTCTTCGTGTCCTACACCAATTCCTGCTGTAAGATCACCAAACCAAAAATTCTTCTTCCCTTCTTTAAGCTTAATATTTAAAGCTACATTTTCTTCGTTGTTTTCTAATCCTTTTAGATTTGATACTTCATTATAATTGCGTAAAACCTGAATTTTATCAAGAGCATCTGCCGGAATATTTTTAGTTGCAATTTTAGTATCACCATCAAAAAAGTCTTTCCCTTCCACCATTACTTTTTGCACCTTTTTCCCTTCAACTTGTATTTCGCCATCTTTAGTCACTTCTACTCCTGGAAGCTTTTTCAAAACATCTTCAAGTTTTCGTTCAGTTCCATTTTTAAAAGCATCAGCCTTGTAAATAATAGTATCCCCTTTGACTGAAATAGGCATTTCGCGAACAATTTCCACTTCATTAAGCTGTTTAGAATCAGAAATTAAAGTTACATTTTGAGTAATATCTGTAGTCTTTGTAGTCACAGCAATAGTCTTTGGCTTCAATCCTAAATAACTAAACCTAACATTATAAGTAGCATTTACATTCAAATTAAGGACAAAACGACCTTTATCATTAGTAATAGAATAAGAATCCACTGCCTTTGTCGCTTGATTTACTGCCATCACATTTGCCATTTCCAAAGGAACATTTGTCGTATCTTTTACAATACCTTCATATTTTATAGTTTGAGAAAATGCAGTTGTAAAAACACACATCAACAACAGTGATAGAAAAAATTTCATAAATAGTATTTATATGTTATATGATTTATTTAGTATAATAAATTATAAAAAAGCTTAAGTTTAAAATCAACTCAAATAGAGACTAAAAAAAATATAAAAAGTTTAAATTAATCCATATAACTTAAGAATCAACCTAGCGAATCACCTTCATAATTGCATTATCTCCACGACCGCTTGTCATTTCTTCTGTCTTCTCTTTTATTAGTACATCAAATTCCTTTTTTGTTACTTTTTTACCTTTATTCGGAACTTTAATCTCAAAATCACCCTTAGTATTCAACACAATTTTATTGCACAAATACACCGTATTTCCATCATTTAACTCAAGAATTAAGCCTGGCAAACCACCATATGAATTCGGGCCATTACTGATAGGAATATCCGATGTAAACCAAGCAACAAGATTCACATCTGTAGGTTCAGTCGTAATAAAAGTATGATTCTTAGTTGAATTCTTCCTTTTTCTTTCCTCATACAATTTCCGTTGTTCCGCAGTAACTGGTATCACACAAATTGCCTTTTGACACAAATAATCGCCTATTTTTTTTGTCTCGCCAGTAATTTTCCAATTCAGTTTTTCTAGAGGATTTGAAACTAAAAACTCCTTTCCAAACAAATCTTCCTCAGAAAGCGACATACTGGTTTTCAGATTCTTATATAATTTTCCTTTATTTCCACCTCCAAAAGTCATTATGTTTATACCTGAATTTACATCTTGTTTCCCAAGTTCTTCTTGCTCTTCATATAGAGATTCAGAACTTGTAAACGTTAGAACAAAAGATTTCTCAAAATTCTTTTTCAATTTTTCTTGAATTAATGCGGCTATTTCAGGCGTTATATTTTTATCTTCAGATGTAATATTTGGAATTGTCATCTTAGTTTGATAAAAAGCTTTCCCTTTATAATTCTGAGAAAACATATGCTGAAAGCATAATACTGCGAGTAGAATTAATTTTGTTTTCATTTTTAATAATTTTTAATATTGAATAAAACAAAATAATTACTTCATATGTTTATAAGCAGTTAATGAGTGTTAACGTTTGTTAACTCCTTTATTCATAATACTTTTATGACTAACTTAGTCAAATGAAACGCAATAATTATAAAATCATATTAATTTTCATTGGCATCGTTATCACCTTGACGATAGCATTACAAGTATATTGGAACATAAAAAAATACCATACCAACAAAGAATATTTGATTACTGAAGTACATAAAACTTTTGAATCGAGCATTGAAAAATATTTTGCAAACGATTTAAAAAACAATGTTTCTATATCTTCATTATCTTCAACAATTCTAAAAACTGAAGACAACAACAAAGATTTCAAAGATTTAGATAAACAAGAAAAAAAAATAACTATTTCTTCTCAAAATACAGATTTAAAAAACTTTTTTGATTCGATTAAAAAGTCAACACCCAAAAAAAACAATTCTACAAACACCATCCTTATAAATCAATCCAATGCTACTGATTATGGAATAAATTTTGACCAAATAAGTATGCTTGCAAAAAAAATTGCCATTTCATTAACTAAAGATTCTATAAGACTACTAAAATTAAACTCCATTATAAAAGAGGAACTAACAAGAAAAAAAATTGATATTCCATTTACAATTACAGAATTCAATAAAAAAAATGGTTCTAAAAGATGCTATCCAAAAACCAACATTGAAGAGTTAAATTACAACTATATTTCCAACTCCAACTATTTACCTAAAAACGCTAAAATTGAAATAGCTTTTTATTATCCATTCTTTCTCATACTAAAAAGAGGATTATTTGAAATAGTATTATCATTTATTCTTTCAATTTCAGTAATATTCTGCTTATTCTATTTATTAAAGACAATAAACAAGCAAAAAAAAGCCGATGAAATAAAAAATGACCTTATAAGCAATATTACCCATGAGTTCAAAACCCCCATAACAACTATAAATGCAGCCATTGAAGGAATAAAACATTTTAATTCTATTAATGATACTGATAAAACAAACAGATATTTGCAAATTTCAACTAGTCAGCTCCACAAACTAGAGAATATGGTTGAAAAACTACTAGAAACTGCTACATTACATACTGATGAAATAGTTTTAAACTACGAACTTATAAATATCACCCAATTGATCACAACAGTTGTAGAAAGTAAACTTATAAACACATCCGAAAAAGAAATTTCTTTTAAACCCGAAGAAGATATTTTTGCTAAAGTTGATCCTTTTCACTTTGAAAACTGCATTATTAACTTAATTGACAATGCAGTAAAATATGGCGGAAACAAAATAGAAATATCTATAAGTTCAAATAACATTACTATTGAAGTTATCGTCAAAGATAATGGGCAAAAAATCCCTAAAGAACATAGAGAGAAAATTTTTGAAAAATTTTATCGTATTCCTAAAGGTAATATTCATGATATAAAAGGTTTTGGAATAGGTTTATATTATTGCAGACAAATTATAAAAAAACATAATGGAAATATAATTCTAAAAACAAAAGAAGGCACAAGTTTCATATTAAATTTACCAAAAAATGAATAAGATAAAACTACTACTTGCTGAAGATGAATTATCGCTAGGAATAATTATCAAAGAAAGTTTAGAAACTAGAGATTTTGAAGTAACTCTTTGTAAAGATGGCGATGAGGCATTTAAGTTTTTCCTTGAGAAAGAATTTGAGATAATCATCTTAGATGTTATGATGCCCAAAAAAGATGGTTTTACACTTGCTTCAGAAATTAGAAAAATAAACAAGCATATTCCAATTCTATTTTTAACAGCAAAATCGCAAGTACAAGATGTTGTAGAAGGATTTAAAATAGGCGGCAATGATTACCTAAAAAAACCATTTAGTATGGAAGAATTAATCGTAAGATGTTTGTCCCTTTTAAATAGAATAAAAATCATTAACGAAACCCAAACACTCGAAATAGGCACTTACATTTTCAATTACACTAAGCAAACCTTAAATCTTAATAACAACTCACAAACTTTAACCAATCGAGAATCTGAATTGCTTTATTTATTATACTGTAATAAAAATGAAACTATCGACAAAAACATCATCTTGAGAAAACTTTGGAAAAATGATGATTTTTTCTCGAGCAGAAGTATGGATGTTTTTATAACTAAACTTAGAAAAAAACTTAGTGAAGACGAAAATGTCCAAATAATAAATAGCCGCAACGAAGGGTACAAATTAATTTGCTAAAAATCCCAATATCACTTTAGCATATTGGGATTTTAAATTTGTTTAATTACCTCTCATATGAAAACCTCCTCCATTACCTGAACGTGATTGATACATCTCCCTCATCTCTTCCATTTTTTTCTTCATTGTTTCGTCATATTCTTTTTGGGTGACAATCTTTCCCGTTGTAGGCGCTTTAATTTCTTTTTTATCCTTTACATTAAGCACAATTTTAGAACACAAAACAGTTGTTTTACCAGCACTAACCTCTAAAATCAAACCAGGTAAACCTTGATAATTTTCAGGTCCATTACTAATAGGTATATCTGGAGTGTACCAAGCAGTAATTTCAATTTCTTTAGGAATTTCACCATCTGTCATACTAATTACTCTATTTCCACCAGCTGGTTTCTGCTCAGCAGACTTATTTTCAGCATTTTCTTCTTTTTTTCGCATTTTGAAGTTTCTAAAATCAGATTGACTTGCTTCCTGCTTAGCAGTTGCTTTAAAACACATATACCCACCTATTTCTTTAGTTTCTTGAGTCAATTTCCATTCTATTTTAGGTAAAGCATCCTGTACTAAAAACTCTTTACCCATCATTTCTTTATCGACTGTGTACGTTTGTGCTTTTAAATTTTTATAATGCGTTCCTCCGCCTCCCATAAAAGACCCCATCATACGCATACCTCCTGCTTGTGCAGTAGGAGCATCTAATTTTTCTTCTTCTTTATAAATTGAAGCTGTTTTATCGAAATTAAGTATAAATGTTTTTTCAAACATTTTCTTCATCCTTTCTTCAATCATTTTTCTCATCTCTGGAGTAATGTCTTTATTCCCCTCCATTCGAGACTTGAACTCGGCACTACTAGTTTTCGACTCATAAACTGCCATTCCTTGAAAATCTTGAGCAATAGAAATCATCGAAGAAAAAACAAAAACTATGATAGCTAAAATATTTTTCATATGTAAATAATTATTTGTTTTTCATTTGTCATATGGTATCGCCTTATCTTCATTGGTGTTTATCTCACATTGAATTTATTTTTATCGGTGTTCGATGATTTTTCAATTGTTTTCAACAAACCTATTGTTAGTGGCGATTTCATAATAAAAATTTTTATTTAATGTATATGTCGCTTTTTTAAAATTTTGTTACGAATATTATTATTACAAAATTGTTTTCAGTCAGACTACTAAAATTATTAAAAGTTTAATTGTAATTTAGTTTTATGAAAAAAATCATTTTATTAATTTCAATCTTCACTTCATTTCTTACCTTTTCGCAAGAAAACAAAATAAGCATTGAAGAACATCTAAATGATTCAATTATCATCAATGCAGACATATATATAGGAAACGATGACCTTGGTTTTCATTATTTTATAAATCAAAATAAATTAATAAAAACCAACAACAATTTAAAATTCGAATATCAAAACATCAGTCTAGGAAAAATAACCAAAGTAGATTTACAAAATCCCTTACGTGTAATAGTCTTTTATGAAAGCTTTAATACGATAATTGCTTTGGATAGTCAACTCAATGAAATTAGAAAAATTAATTTTAACGAAATAAATTCAGAAATACTTTTAGGAGCTACTGGCACAGCCTCTCAAAATTCCTATTGGATTTTCAATCAACTCAATCAACAGCTAGGAATTTACAATTTTCAAAATAACACTTTCAGATATATTGGAATAACTTTCGACAAAACTATTAAAAATTACTGGAGTACCTTCAATAACTTTTTCTGGATAGATACCGATAATAATTTTTTCGCTTCAGATATTTTTGGCAAAAAAAGTTATTTAGGAAAAATCCCTTCCTTTGATACTATTTCTAGCAGTGATGATGATTTTTTGATTTATGAGAAGGATAAAACATTAACCCTATTTAACTTCAAAAAGAAAATTTCCTACCCTATAGAAATTGTTCAAAAAAGCTTTCTAAGTTTTCATTACAAAAACCAAAATTTAGCTATTTTTACCACAGAAGGATTAACTAATTATAAAATTAATTTACCATAATGCATATAGCAGTTGCAGGAAATATAGGGGCCGGAAAAACAACTTTGACCAGACTATTATCAAAACATTTTAAATGGGAGCCACACTTTGAAGATGTGGACGAAAATCCTTATCTAGACGATTTCTACCATTCGATGGACAGATGGAGTTTTAACCTTCAGATTTATTTTTTGAATAGTCGTTTTCGCCAGATTTTAAAAATAAGACAAAGTGGAAAAAAAATAATCCAAGATAGAACCATTTATGAAGATGCTCATATTTTTGCCCCTAATCTTCACGCAATGGGACTTATGAGTAATCGTGATTATGAGAATTACACATCATTATTCGAATTGATGGAAAACTTAGTTGGCCCTCCTGATTTATTAATCTACCTAAGAAGTTCAATTCCTAATTTGGTAGGACAAATTCACAAACGCGGTCGTGAATATGAAAATACAATTTCGATAGATTATTTAAGCCGATTAAATGAACGTTATGAAGGTTGGATTCAAACCTATAACAAAGGTAAATTATTAATCATTGATGTTGACAACATAAACTTTGTGGACAACCCTGAAGATTTAGGTATGATTATTAATAAAATTGATGCTGAAATTAATGGTTTGTTTTAACATTAAAGAATTCAAACAACAATGCCTTCTTTAAAAGAAGGCATTGTTGTTTGTTATTATAAATTATTTTATGGATAAAAAACCGTACTCAACTCTTGTGCAAAAAATCTTTTAACTAAATAAAAACCATTAGGTAATCTAAAATAAAGTCTTATATAAGTACCCCTTGAAGCTTTTTTATCGTCTGCACAAGAATTTGTTCGCTGTCTATCGGCATCTTCTTTAGGTTCAAAAACAGGTTCGTCATCACTAGGATAGTAATAACTAGTAGTATAAACTAACCCATCATTTGTTCTAAACTCTGCTAATTGTGAATTATACAACATTTTCTCCAGTTCTAAACCTACCATAGGTTCTTTTAAAGTAATTGTAAAGTTTGCTCCACTACCTCCACCTTTAACTCCAGAAACCCACAAGTGATAATTAACACTGTTGATCTTTGAAATTTCCGAAAGAAAGTTCCACTTTTGGGAATAAGTATGCATTCCTGCAAATACTAATACTAATAAAAAAAATCTTTTTAAGTTCATCGTTGTTTGTTTAAAGTTTAGCAAACTTAAAAAGTTACTTACAGAATATCATTAAGTAAGAATTATCTTAATGTTATTTATATAATATTCTATTAAACACAAAGCTGTTTAAAAAACAACATCTCAAAACATAAAAAAACTCCTTCTAAAAGAAGGAGTTTTTATTTATCATTTCTTAGCTGAACAACAAGATTTTTCACTTGATTTATCATCTATAAACTTTCCATTTTCATCATACATAGACAAACATTTTTCTTTTTCTTCAGGAGAACAACCATTCTCATCACACATTTTAGCACATTCATCCTTTGTCATTGTAGCACATTTGCTCATATCGCATTTACCACATTTCATTACTTCAGCCTTATCACCAACATATTTGCCGTTTGCATCATATTGTGACAAACATTTCTCTTTACATTCGTCAGAGCAACCATTGTCTTCACACATTTTAGCACATTCCTCTTTAGTCATTGTAGCGCACTTTGACAAATCACATTTGGATTCTTTACATACATTTTCTTTTTTTACACAACAATCTTCTTTGACACCCATTCCTTCAGAATGTCCAGAACCTAATATAGGAGCAATAACTAAACCAATCAAGCAAGTCAATTTGATTAAAATATTCATTGATGGTCCAGAAGTATCTTTAAACGGATCTCCCACAGTATCACCTGTCACAGCTGCTTTATGAGCATCTGAACCTTTGTAAGTCATTTCGCCATTAATCATAACACCTGCTTCAAAAGATTTTTTTGCATTATCCCAAGCCCCACCTGCATTATTTTGGAATACCGCCCATAGCACACCAGAAACTGTTACTCCAGCCATATATCCTCCAAGCATTTCAGCTATTAACTGATTGTTGCTTCCATATACTAATTTACCAACTAACACAATTGCAATAGGAAAACCTATTGTTAAAATACCTGGCAACATCATTTCACGTAATGCTGCTTTAGTCGAAATCTCCACACATTTCCCATATTGGGGTTTGCCTGTTCCTTCCATAATTCCTGGAATTTCTTTGAACTGACGACGCACTTCATATACCATATCCATTGCAGCTTTTCCAACAGAATTCATTGCTAAAGCAGAGAAAACTACAGGTATCATTCCACCCACAAACAACATTGCTAAAACTGGAGCTTTAAAAATATTAATCCCGTCAATACCCGTAAAAGTCACATAGGCAGCAAATAAAGCCAACGATGTCAATGCTGCTGAAGCGATAGCAAAACCTTTTCCAGTAGCTGCTGTAGTATTTCCTACTGAGTCCAAAATATCTGTACGAGTACGAACCTCTTTAGGTAATTCACTCATTTCGGCTATACCTCCAGCATTATCAGAAATTGGTCCAAAAGCATCAATAGCTAATTGCATTGCGGTTGTTGCCATCATTGCTGAAGCTGCTAAAGCTACTCCATAAAACCCTGCTAATGCATAGGTTGCCCAAATTGCACCTGCAAACAATAATACAGTTGGAAAAGTTGAAATCATTCCTGTTGCCAAACCAGCAATTACATTTGTTCCCGCTCCTGTTGATGATTTTTGAACAATAGCCAAAACTGGTTTTGTCCCTAATCCTGTGTAGTATTCTGTAACTGATGAAATAGCTCCACCCACAAAAAGCCCTATCAATGTTGCATAAAACACCCTCATAGAAGATATTTGTTGTGCTCCTTCACCAAAGAATTCCATTGTCATTACCTCTGGCAACATATGTTGCACTAAAAAGAAACATGATACAGCAGTTAAAGTAATCGAAACCCAGTTACCAATATTCAATGCTTTTTGAACTTGGGCTTCCTTTGCGTCGTCACTTGAGATTTTCACCAGCATAGTTCCTACAATAGAAAATAAAATACCGAAACCTGCAATTGCCATAGGCAATAAGATAGGCCCTATACCTCCAAAAACGTCTTGAATAGCGCCTCCCATATCTTTAATTACATAGTTCCCAAGCACCATTGCTGCTAAAACTGTGGCCACATACGAACCAAACAAATCGGCTCCCATACCTGCAACATCTCCAACATTGTCTCCTACGTTATCTGCAATAGTTGCTGGATTACGAGGATCATCCTCAGGGATACCAGCTTCTACTTTACCCACTAAATCAGCTCCAACATCGGCAGCTTTCGTATAAATCCCTCCTCCTACACGTGCAAATAAGGCAATAGATTCGGCACCCAAAGAAAACCCAGCTAATGTCTCCAAAACAATGGTCATATCATCAGTAGAAGTCCAAACGCCTCCCATAAATACTTTAAAGAAAATAATAAAGAAACCAGTAAGACCTAATACTGCTAAACCAGCAACTCCTAACCCCATAACAGTTCCACCTCCAAAAGATACTTTTAAAGCTTGAGGCAAACTTGTACGAGCAGCTTGTGTTGTACGAACATTCGTTTTAGTGGCTATTTTCATTCCCATATTACCAGCTAAAGCCGAAAAGAATGCTCCAAAAACAAATGCAACTACAATTAACATATGAGTTTTTACACCAGGTAAAAAAGTGATACCTGCTAATACCACGCTTGACAAAAGCACAAATATTGCTAATAATCTGTATTCAGCTTTAAGAAAAGCCAAGGCACCTTCATAAATATAATCTGAAATTTCTTTCATTTTGCCGTCACCAGCATCTTGTTTGAGCACCCAAGCTCTTTTCATTGCCATAAATGCAAGCCCTACAAGAGCCATAACTATTGGCACATAAATCATCATTGAATTCATAATTTGTTTGTTGGTTAGTAAATTAATATTCGTAAATATATTGAAATCAATGTAAATAAAAAAGCAACATTTCAACAGAAATGCTGCTTTTTAACCAATACGAGATTTATGCTTGTGTTACTAAGATAAACCTAGAAAGATTCTTTTGCTAAATACTAACCAAAACCCAGCAAAAAGAATATTTTCTAAATAATTATTGTTTTATGCTAAACAACCCTTCAGGTCTGTTTTCTATAGCGTTAAAGCGATCTACACATTCTTTTAGAATTTGTTGTGCTTCATTTACATCACCCCAACCTTGAACATCTACTTGTTTATTTTCTAAATCTTTATAAACTTCAAAAAAGTGTTCAATTTCTTTTAATAAGTGCGGATTGATGTCTGATAAATCATTTAATTTATTCCAAATAGGATCAGAAACAGGAACACAAATAACTTTTTCATCTGGTCCTTTATCATCTGCCATATGGAAAACTCCAATTGGTTTTACTTCAATCACACAACCAGGAAAAGTTGGTTTTGTAACTAATACTAAAACATCCAAAGGATCACCATCTAACGCTAAAGTTTCTGGAATAAATCCGTAATCTGCTGGATACATCATTGATGAAAATAACATACGGTCAAAACGCATTCTTTTCAAATCAAAATCATATTCATATTTATTACGGCTTCCACGAGGAATTTCAACTAAAACGTCGAAAGTTTTTACTTTATCTGCAGTCATTTTTTATTAACTTTTTATTTTTGAGGGTGCAAAGGTACGTAAAAAGTAAAAAGTAAAAAGTGAAAAGTGAAAAGTTTTTTTAGTGATTAACCTAAATTTAATATTGATAACTTATTTTTCTACCTCTTTTCATCAAATAATAATGCCAAAGCAAAAAAGTTGCATAACTTCTATAAGGAGACCATTTTTGAGAATAGAGTTCCATTTCTTCTTTTGTATGGATTCCTAATAATTCTTTCATTGTATTTACAACCGCGATATCACCAATAGGAAATACATCTTCTTTTTTCAAACAAAACATTAAATAAATATCTATTGTCCAATTTCCTATTCCTTTTAGTTGTATCAACTCTAATATAACTTCTTCCGAAGACTTTTGTGACAAACTTTGTAAATCAATCTCATTAGCAAGTATCGACTCCGATAAACCACGAATATATTTTGCTTTTTGTCTACTTACCCCTAGTACACGGTATTCGTCATCTGTCAAATCGACTAATTTTTCTGGTAAAATCTCTAAAACTGAAGCTCTAATCCTTAAAAAAGTAGCTTTAGCAGAATCTATAGAGACTTGCTGTTCTAAAATTAACAACATTAACGTCTCAAAACCTTCAGGTCTAGACGGAATAACTTCGGGCAAACCGTAGGTATCTACAATTTGCCCGAAAATTTTATCTTCTTGTATTAAAAAATCAAATGCTTTCTTCATTAAAACTCTGGAAAGAAACCGAAACGAACTCCAAAATTTGGCGGAACAGTCCCATTCAAATCTGTAAAATTACTTCTCCAAATAAAATCAACTCTAATTGGTTTAAAGTTACCTAATCCTATATTTTCGATTCCAAAACCATATTCTGAATACACCCTTGTTGGAGCATTATAAACTATTGAAGATTTATTTATATCTCTATTTTCTTGAGAAATATCTCCAACTATACCTTTATAAAACAAAACTTCCCTTAGCTTTAGCTTTTTTATAAACGGCAATCTATTAAAAATTAAACCATTAAAATGATGTTCAAATTTAACAGAGGCATATTTATCGGTTGTTAAATCATAGAAATCAAGTAAAGAAAATGCTGTAGGTGATATAGAATAAGCTTGATTCACTACAACTGGTGTCAACAATGACAATGGTACTCTTTGAAAAACTTTAGCTATTTCAAAATTCATTCTAAGCACACCAAAATTACTCAATTGCAAAGGCTTAGTATACATAGCTTGAATTTTATCATAATTAAAATCGCTATTTAACATTCCTTTAAATCCGTGTGTATATTTAACACTTAAAGTCGAATATAGACGACCAGTATATGTTTGATCTACCCCAAAACCATATACATCTCTTTTAGGAGTATATACTACTGCTAAACTTGTAGCAAAATCATTTATTGCATTTTTCTCTAATTCATTTGGCAATTGATATGCCATAGAAAAATGATCTACATCTGCCGAAATCATTCTTCTAAAAACTGATGAAAAATTAAATTTCAAATTATTTGTAGGTTGCAAATCAAAACTAGCTACGGCCTTTTTAGTATTTGTCAAGGTAAAGTTTTGCCCTCTAGCAATAATAACATTAGTATTAGGTCCTGATGGAATTAGTTCGGTTTCTTCTAACCCAATATTACTCAATTGCAAATTATCATCTAAATAACCAGCACCTACAGTAATGCGAGGTGAAGAATTCACTAAATACCTTGCACTTAACCCAAATTTAGGTCTGTGATCACGTAAACCATAAGCTAAATAACCATTAACTCGAAATAAATCATTAACCGTTTTAAAAGTTCTAAATCCAGCCTTAAGTCTAATCCCTTCTATATCATTATTTGCGATTGACTGATAAATTGATCCGTATTGAATATTCTTGAACAAAGTAAAATAACCAGAAGAAAGAATCGTAATGATATTTGTTACTCTCTTTATTCGCTTATTATTTCCTAAATCTGTAATAATATTTCTAGTATTATTTATACCTGCTTCTCTATTATTCAATTGTTGCCAATAAGTGTCATCTTTTTCAAATTGCTTCGCTTTTGTCTGAACTACTTGACCATCATAAAAAACAGCTTCTTTAGGTTTATCAAAAAGATAATCAGAATACAAAATATTCTTTTTGAGATACATCCCTTTTTCTTCATCATCTTTAGTCAATAAGGTAAAGTCTCCCTCATAAGTTTCTCTCTCTGGAAGATACACGTCATTATCCTGAATAGTATATGTTTTTTCGATAGATAAATTTCTCACAAAGTTCAAGTTAACTTTTGCATTATTTCGCATCGAAACTTCAGTTATTGCAAAAGTCTTGTCAACTACTTTAAAATGTCCTTGAAACAACAAATCTTGGCTATTTCTTGGAAAGAAATAAATATCATAAATCTTTTTATTTCCCTCCTGAATACTATCTTTCAGCAAGTATTCATACATACCATACCCACGAGTTGATATAGGACTTGCAAAAGTTTTATTTAAAATCACCACATCATCATCATAAATATCAAAAGGTTTTATAAAATTTGCTATTTTTTCCATAACAAATCCTTTGTCTGCTAAGCCAGTAGTACGCTCTCCTTCAATATCTTCTCTAATTTTATTAAGCTGATTATCCCCATAAACTTTTTCATTGATTTCTCTTAAATAAGTAGGAATAATAAATGTTTTTTGATTTTTCTCCTGTTCAGCTATTTTGATAACACTATCATATTGCTTCCCTAAAACTTTTTTCAAGAAAATACTATCTAAATTACTCAATCCATTTGCAACAGATGTGTATCTAGTATATTCGTAGTTCTTCACCAACTGTAAACCGTTTTTCTTTTTATTTTTCCAAATACCCTGCAAAATCTTATAAGCTGGATTTTCTTCTTTTTTAAGGTGTTTTTTAGGTTTACTAACAATTACAACTTCGTTTAATTGTTTTGCAGAAGACAAAACGACTTTAAGATTTGTTGTAACTGAAGTTTTCAAGCTCACCTCAAGATCCTCAAATCCTGCATATTTCACAATAATCGCTCTAAAATCTTTATCCGATTCTATAGAAAATTTTCCATTTTCATCTGAAGCAACTCCAGTTTTATTACCTTTAAAATAGATATTAACATAAGGCAAGGGCTGTTTTGTGTCATCATATACAACACCACTAACTTTAGTTTGTGCTGAAGACGTTATCGTGATCAAAAAAAACAATAATAAATGAAGATGTTTCATAGTCAAATTTATCTCAAAACTTAAATTCCTTTTTACATCAAGAATTAAGCCATTCTTTCTTTATTAATTAAAAAAACTCCATCAATAACGATGGAGTTTCAAATATAGTATATTATTTTACTATTTGTACATAACTTTTTTTACAGCTTTTACCACATCTTGTGCATTAGGCAACCATTCTTTTAAAAGAGTTGGTGAATAAGGCGCTGGAGCATCTGCTGTTGTAATTCTCTGAATAGGTGCGTCTAAATAATCAAAAGCTCTCTCTTGAACCATATAAGTAATTTCTGAAGCAACTGATGCAAAAGGCCAAGCTTCTTCAAGAACTACTAATCTATTCGTTTTCTTAACAGAATTAATTATGCAGTCATAATCCATTGGACGTACTGTTCTTAAATCTATTATTTCGCAAGAAATCCCTTCTTTTTCTAATTCGTCCGCAGCTACAAATGCTTCTTTTATAATTTTTCCAAAAGAAACAATAGTCACGTCTTTACCTTCTCTTTTAATATCTGCAACACCTAACGGAATTGTGTATTCTCCTTCTGGCACCTCACCTTTATCACCATACATTTGCTCAGACTCCATAAAAATTACAGGATCATTATCACGAATCGCTGACTTTAATAGTCCTTTAGCATCATAAGGAGTAGAAGGCACTACTACTTTTAATCCAGGAGTATTCGCAAACCAATTTTCAAAAGCTTGTGAATGCGTAGCCCCTAACTGTCCAGCCGATGCTGTTGGCCCTCTAAAAACCATTGGCATTGGGAATTGACCAGCAGACATTTGACGCATTTTTGCTGCATTATTTATAATCTGATCGATACCAACTAATGAAAAATTAAACGTCATAAATTCAACAATGGGACGACAACCATTCATCGCAGAACCTACAGCAATTCCTGCAAATCCTAACTCTGCAATAGGTGTATCTATCACACGTTTTGGTCCAAATTCGTCTAACATTCCTTTAGAAGCTTTGTAAGCCCCATTATATTCTGCAACTTCCTCCCCCATCAAATACACCGCTTCGTCACGACGCATTTCTTCACTCATCGCTTCACAAACAGCTTCTCTAAATTGTATCGTTCTCATATATATTATATCTTATTTCTATAAATTTGAATGGCAAAAATAAAAATTTTTAAATCATTATTGAGTAATTTAAAATATTATAATCATATAATTTTTATTAAAAACAACTTTTATCAAATTATTTATTATGCACGCATAATAATTTATATTTTTTTTTCTAACTTTGTAAACCTTATTTTATAAAACTAAAATATTAAAAAAATGAAAATATTAGTTTGCATCAGCCACGTGCCTGATACTACTTCAAAAATCAACTTCACCAATGGCGATTCAGAATTTGATACAGCTGGTGTACAATATGTGATTAATCCTAATGACGAATTTGGCTTAACAAGAGCTATTTGGTTTCAAGAACAACAGGGAGCTAATGTGACTGTTGTAAATGTAGGAGGACCTGATACAGAACCTACATTAAGAAAAGCTCTAGCCATAGGTGCAAATGAAGCTATTCGTGTGAATGCAAACCCAACAGACGGAATGTTCGTTGCAAAACAATTAGCAGAAGTAATCAAAAATGGAGGTTATGATTTAGTGATTGCTGGGAAAGAATCTTTAGATTATAATGGTGGTATGGTACCAGGAATGATTGCTGGTATTTTAGGACATAACTTCGTAAACTCTTGTATCGATTTAAAAATTGAAGGCACAAACGCAACTGCTGTTCGTGAAATAGATGGTGGAAAAGAAACAGTTTCAACTTCATTACCATTAATTGTAGGTGGTCAAAAAGGTTTAGTTGAAGAAAAAGATTTGCGTATTCCTAATATGCGTGGGATTATGACTGCTAGAACTAAAGCTTTACAAGTTTTAGAACCAGCAGGTGCTGAAATTGCAACTAAAGCAGTTAAATTTGAAAAACCAGCTCCTAAACAAGCAGTAAAATTAGTGAGTCCTGATAATTTAGACGAATTAATTAACTTATTACACAACGAAGCAAAAGTAATCTAGTAATCAGTATTTAGTTTTTAGTGTTCAGTATTCAACCTGAAACTTCAAACTTAAAACTTTAAACAAAAAAATTATGTCAATCTTAATATACGCAGAATCAGCTGAAGGAAAATTCAAAAAAGTAGCTTTTGAATTAGCTTCATACGCAAAAAAAATTGCAGAATCAACTGGTACAACGGTTACCGCTTTAACAATCAACGCAGGTGATGTTTCAGAATTAGGAAAATATGGTGTTGATAAAGTTTTGAAAGTAACAAACGACAAATTGAATAACTTTACTGCTAAAGCATATGCAGATGTAATCAAACAAGCGGCTGAAAAAGTAGGAGCAAAAATTGTTGTTTTATCCTCTACTACAGACAGCTTATACACTGCACCACTTGTAGCTGTAAATTTAAATGCGGGATATGCTTCAAATGTGGTAGCTTTACCAGTAAGCACATCTCCATTCCAAGTAAAAAGAAATGCTTTTTCTAACAAAGCTTTCAACATAACTCAAATTGATACTGACGTTAAAGTATTAGCAATAGGTAAAAATAGTTTTGGTATAGTAGAATCTAATGGAGCTGCTGCTGCTGAAGATTTTTCCCCATCTATTTCTGATGCAGATTTTGGTGTACAAGTACAATCTGTAGAAAAAGGTTCAGGCAAAGTAACAATCGCTGATGCAGATGTTGTTGTTTCTGGTGGTCGTGGATTAAAAGGCCCTGAAAACTGGGGAATGATTGAAGAATTAGCTTCTGTCTTAGGTGCTGCAACTGCGTGTTCTAAACCAGTTTCTGATTTAGGATGGAGACCTCACAGCGAGCACGTTGGACAAACTGGTAAACCAGTTGCTACCAACTTATACATTGCTGTAGGTATTTCTGGAGCAATTCAGCATATTGCTGGAGTAAACTCTTCTAAAGTAAAAGTAGCCATCAATTCTGACCCTGAAGCACCTTTCTTCAAAGTAGCTGATTATGGAGTAGTTGGAGATGCTTTCCAAGTAGTACCTGCTTTAATCGAAAAACTAAAAGCTTTCAAAGCTCAAAACTCATAAATAGTTTAATTAGAAAACTATCTTAAAAAGAGTCGCAAATTGCGACTCTTTTTTTATTTATAAAGACAAACTTTTTTGTTACTTTGCAGGGATAATTCACAGCCTAAAAAATGAGTTTAGTTAAACTATCAATAAAAGGAATTTCTTATAGCCAAACACAAAATGGCGCATACGCATTAATACTTAATGAAGTAGATGGAGACAGAAAACTACCAATTGTAATTGGAGCTTTTGAGGCTCAATCTATAGCCATAGCTTTAGAAAAAGAGATTAAACCTCCAAGACCATTAACCCACGATTTATTTAAAAACTTTGCCGAAAGATTCGACATTGTCATTAAACAAGTTATTATTCACAAGCTTGTAGATGGAGTTTTTTATTCAAGTATGATTTGTGAGCGTGATAAAATTGAAGAAATTATTGACGCAAGAACATCTGATGCCATTGCATTAGCATTACGATTTAACGCACCAATTTTTACTTATAAAAACATTTTAGATAAAGCAGGAATTTATTTAAAAGTTAATCCAGAAGAAGCTCCTTCAGAAAACGAAGACGATGTTCTTAGCACTCCGGAGACATTTGGTTTAGGAGAAGAAGACACAAAAAATATGTATGCTAAATACAGTCTTTCTGAATTACACGACTTATTAGAACAAGCGGTACAAGATGAAGACTATGAAAAAGCAGCAAAAATTAGAGACGAGATTTCAAAAAGAGAATCTTAGATAAGTATGCAGTATCAGTTTACAGTGTTCAGATAAACTTGAAACCCGCCCGAGCGATAGCAAACGGACGAAGCAAACAAATAAAACAACAAAACAGTGAAACAGTATTTAGATTTAGTAAAACACGTTCTTGAGAACGGAAATCAAAAAGGAGATAGAACAGGAACTGGAACAAAAAGTGTTTTTGGTTATCAAATGCGTTTTGACTTAAGTGAAGGTTTCCCTATGGTTACCACAAAAAAACTACATCTAAAATCGATTATATATGAACTATTGTGGTTTTTAAAAGGAGATACTAACATTGCATATCTGAAAGAAAATGGTGTTAGAATATGGGACGAATGGGCTGATGAAAATGGAAACTTAGGCCCTGTTTATGGTCATCAATGGCGCAACTGGAATAGCGAAGAAATTGATCAAATTTCTGAACTTATTGAGACATTAAAAAAGAATCCTAATAGCCGAAGAATGTTAGTTTCCGCTTGGAATCCTTCTGTATTGCCGGATGACAAAAAATCATTTTCTGAAAATGTAGCAAATAACAAAGCTGCATTACCACCTTGCCACGCTTTCTTTCAGTTTTATGTTGCCGATGGAAAACTTTCGTGTCAGTTATACCAAAGAAGTGCCGATATTTTTTTAGGAGTTCCTTTCAATATTGCTTCCTACGCTTTGTTTACAATGATGATTGCTCAGGTTTGTGACTTACAACTAGGAGAATTCATACATACCTTTGGCGATGCGCACATTTACAACAACCATATAGAGCAATTAGAATTACAATTATCTCGTGAACCAAGACCATTGCCAAGAATGATTTTAAATCCTGATATAAAAAATATTTTCGATTTTACTTTTGAAGATTTTACTCTAGAAGATTATGACCCACACCCTCATATTAAAGGGAAAGTCGCTATTTAAATTAATATGTATGAAAATTTATAAAATAGCAATACTATTTCTAACCATTAGTGCTTTTAGCCAAGAAATAAAAACTGATTCGAAAAACAAAAGCGAAGATATAATATATTCATCTGCCACAATAGAATACCAACCTGAATATGAAGGAGGCATTCAAGGATTCAGAGAATACATAGCTAAAAATTTCACAATACCACCCCAAGCAGCAAAACAAACTATTCAAGGCAAAATTTTTGTAGAATTTGTAATTGAAAAAGATGGAAGTGTAATCGACATTAAAGTAGTTAGAGGTTTAGGGTATGGTCTTGATGAAGAAGCACAAAGAGTAGTTTCTAATTGCAAAAAATGGAAACCTGGAGAAATTAAAGGAGAAAAAGTCAAAGCTCGATATGTGCTTCCAATCGCTATTAATATAGTTGCAAAATAATATGGACACTACCCAACACGAACTATACGAATACGCTCGCTTACGACTCAAACAAAAAAAGAGATTGTATTTTCATTTTGTAGTTTTAATTGTAGGTAGTCTATTTCTGCTTTCGCTTAACTATTTGTTAGGAGTTTTACCTGAAATACATTGGTCGTTATGGGCAATTGCTAGTTGGATTTTTCTTTTTGTATTGCATTTCATTAGGGTTTTTATTACTGATAGCTTTATGAATAAGAAATGGGAACGCGCACAAATTGATAAACTTATTGCTAAGCAAGAAAGAAGAATTGAGCAATTAGAAAAGGATTTAGATAATAAGAACTAAACATCAAATGAAAAACATACTTTTAGTTATACTTCTATCAATTCCATTTGTTTCTTTTAGCCAAGAAGAAAATGATAGAGTATTTTATTATGATTCTATAGGACACATCGCTACAAAAGACAACTATCATTATTATAAAATAGTTAAAGATTATAATAATTCTCAAAAAACATATAAATATTTATATTATGATAAGTTCGACCAAGTGTATGAGGAAGGTTTCTCTGTTGACAAAACTTATAAAAAAAATGTAGGTGAATTCAAAAGCTATTATAAAAACGGTAACACTAGGGAAATAATTCAATATGATAGCCTTTCGCAAAAAAATGGGAAATTTGTTGAATATTATGAAAATGGAAAGAAAGCAGCTGAAGGTGAAAACATAGAGACAGATAAAAAATGGAATCATATAATTGTTTCTTTTTGGAATCCAAATGGAAAACAAACAGTAACAAATGGAAATGGTTTCTATTCACTAACCACTTTAAAAGAAAAATATTTTTTAGCAGAAAAAGGCTTCATTAAAAATGGCTTAAGAGAAGGACAATGGGAAGGTAAAGAAAGCTATTCAAAAGACGTAAACTGCCTTCTAACGTTTACTGAAAATTATTCAAATGGTGAGTTAATTGAAGGGTGCAGTTATGATGATGATTATAATCCTTACATATATACCGAGCAATTAGTAGTTGCTGAACCTAGTGGAGGAATTTCTACTTTCTTAAAATATATTCAAAGAAATTATCACACAGATCAAATAGCAGAAACAATAACCACCTCAATTGAAGGAAGAGTGATTGTTGAATTTGTTATTGAAACTGATGGCTCATTTGGAGATATAAGAGTTTTAAAAGATTTAGGCTATGGAACAGGAGATGAAGCTATAAGAACATTAAAAAGAGCCCCTAAATTCTTACCAGGTAAAATGAGAGGTCGAGTTACGAGAACAAAATATATGCTACCAATTGCACTTAGTATTCCTGCTGAATAAATTCATTGCTAATGATTACACTAATAGCCGCTGCTGGACAAAAAAACGAATTAGGCAAAGACAACGATTTGCTCTGGCATTTACCAGATGATTTCAAGCGATTCAAATCACTTACTACTGGGCATTATATTATAATGGGTCGTAAAACGTTTGAAAGTTTCCCCAAACCACTTCCTAATAGAACTCACGTAATCATTACACGAAGTGAAAATTATCAAGCTCCAGACGGTTGCATAGTTGTAAACAATATTGCTAAAGCTATTGAAACCTGTCCAAAAAACGAAACAACCTTTATAATAGGAGGCGGTGAAATTTACAAACAAAGCATCGAAACCGCTGATTGTATTGAATTAACACGTGTGCATCACACTTTTGAGGCAGATACTTTTTTTCCTGAAATTGATTTAGATAAATGGGAATTAACAAAATCTGAATTTCACGATATGGATGAAAAACACAAATACAGTTTTACTTTTGAAACCTACCTAAAAAAATAAATCCCGATTGAATCGGGATTTTATTTTTTATTTCAATTTCTTCTTCACTGCAACTTCAGTAAATCCTTCAATGATATCGTATTCCTGAATATCGTTGTAGCCTTTAATTTGCATACCACAATCATATCCTTTAGAAACTTCTTTCACATCGTCTTTAAATCGTTTAAGCGCTATCAATTCACCAGTGTAAACAACAACCCCTTCACGTATTAAGCGGATTTTGTTTGCTCTTGCAATCTTACCGTCAGTTACCATACATCCTGCAATAGTTCCCACTTTAGAAATTTTGAATAATTCTCTGATTTCTGCAGTACCAGTAATTTCTTCTTTCATCTCTGGAGAAAGCATACCTTCCATAGCATCTTTTAAATCATCTATAGCTGCATAGATAATTGAATAATGACGGATATCGATTTCTTCTTTTTCAGCTAATTGTTTAGCATTTCCTTGAGGACGAACATTAAATCCGATAATAATCGCATCTGAAGCAGATGCCAACATTACATCAGACTCTGTAATTGCTCCAACACCTTTAAGGATAATCTTAACTTGAATTTCTTCCGTTGATAATTTAGAGAATGAATCAGATAATGCTTCAACAGATCCATCCACATCCCCTTTAATAATTATATTAAGCTCTTTAAATTGACCTAATGCAATACGACGACCAATTTCTACTAATGTAATATGTTTAGTTGCACGTACAGATTGCTCTCTAATTAACTGAATACGTTTCGCAGCAATTTGTTTTGCTTCTCTTTCATCTTCAAATACATTAAACTTATCACCTGCTGTAGGCGCACCATCTAATCCTAGAATGGAAACTGGTGTTGAAGGCCCTGCTTCTTTTACATTTTTCCCACGTTCATCATGCATTGCACGAATTTTACCATGATGCTTACCTGCTAATACATAATCACCAACACGCATAGTGCCCGCTTGAACCAATACCGTAGAAACATATCCACGACCTTTATCTAAAAATGCTTCTACTACAGTTCCTACTGCTGGTTTAGTTGGATTAGCTTTAAGTTCTAATATTTCGGCTTCAAGCAATACTTTTTCAAGTAATTCTTTTACTCCTATTCCCATTTTAGCAGAGATATCATGCGATTGATATTTTCCTCCCCATTCTTCAACAAGGAAGTTCATTGCTGCTAATTTTTCTTTTATTTTCTCAGGATTCGCTGTTGGTTTATCAATTTTATTGATAGCAAAGATGATAGGAACACCTGCTGCTTGCGCATGACTAATAGCCTCTTTTGTTTGTGGCATGATATCATCATCGGCTGCAACTACGATAATTGCAATATCAGTTACTTGTGCACCACGTGCACGCATTGCGGTAAACGCTTCGTGACCAGGTGTATCTAAGAATGTAATCTCTTGACCATCTTCTAACTCTACCCCATAAGCTCCAATATGTTGTGTAATACCACCAGATTCACCCGCAATTACATTTGCTTTACGGATATAGTCAAGTAAAGACGTTTTACCGTGGTCAACGTGACCCATCACAGTTACAATTGGCGCTCTTCCTTTTAAATCTTCTGGTTTATCTTCTACAACTTCAATATTTTCTTCGATATCTGCTGTTGTAAATTCAACCTCATAACCAAATTCGTCAGCAACAATAGTTAATGTTTCTGCATCAAGACGCTGATTCATTGTCACCATTATACCTAATGACATACAAGTTCCTATCACTTTGGTAATAGGCACATCCATCATAGTTGCAATCTCACCTACAGTAACGAATTCAGTTACTTTAAGTATTTTGCTTCCTTCCTCCTGAGCTTGCAATTCAGCTTCATTTCTTTCACGATGCGTATCACGTTTGTCACGACGGTATTTAGCCGCTTTCGATTTATTTCCTTTCCCTTGAAGTCTTTCAAGAGTTTCTTTAATTTGATTTTTTACTTCTTCTTCAGTAGGCTCAACTTTTACAATGGCAGGACGTTGATTGTTATTACCTTTATTAAAAGGTTTATTACCACCACCTTTGTTAAAGCCACCGCCTTGACCTTGTCTGTTTTGACCTTGATTAGGCTGAATAGCTTGTCCGCCGCCTTGACCACCTTGAACACCTTGACCAGGTTTAGAAGGAATTCTATTTCTCTTTTTCTTATCTGCTCCTGCATTATTTTGATTTCCTCCGCCTTGTCTGTTGTTATTTCTATCTTCTGGCTTCTTTTTAGGCTTATTAAATTGTGACAAATCAATTGTTTGCCCTGTAAATGTAGTACCAGATAATTTTTGATATTGAGTTTCATAAGTTTCTTCCGTAGGAACTCCTTCAACTGAAGGTTTTGAAGGTTTAGCTTCTACAGGTTTTTCAACTTTTTCCTTTACAACAGGTTTCTCAACTTCTATTTTTTCTACTTTTTGAATTTTCACTATCTTCTCGACAGGCTCTATTTTCTCGACAACTACCTGTGGTGCTGCTTTTACTTCCTCAACTTTTTCTTCAACTTTTTCTTCAAGTTGAACAGGTTTAGGCGTCTCTACAACCACAGGTTTAGCAACTGGTTTAATTGGATTTAAATCAATTTTACCCACCTGTTTTGGTCCAGTAACAGCAGCTGCTTTAGCCTTAATTACTTCCTGACGAAGACGCTCTTCTTCTTTTCTTTTTTCTTCAAGTTCGTGTTCACGCTCTAAACGTAATGCCTCTTTCTCTTTGCGTTTTTCTTCACTCACTTCTTTTGAAGCATCTTTATTCCCTTTGTCTCCAGCAAATTGATTAGACAGGACATTATATATTTCGTCCGTAATTTTTGTATTTGGATTAGACTCTATAGTGAATCCTTTTTCCTTTAAAAAATCTACAGCTCTCTCTAACGAAATATTAAATTCCCTTAAAACTTTGTTTATTCTTATTGTTCCTTCAGACATAAATTTTATTTATGATTTTTATTTTTTTGTGGATTAAAAGGCGAATAATTAATCTTCAAATTCTTCTTTTAAAATCTTGATTACTTCAAGTATTGTTTCTTCTTCTAAATCTGTACGACGAACTAAATCTTCTACATTTTGACTTAAAATACTTTTTGCAGTATCTAAACCAATTTTTGCAAATTCATCAATAATCCATCCATCGATTTCATCTGAGAATTCTGTTAACTCTACGTCGTCATCTTCTGCTACATTTCCTTCTCTAATCACATCTAAATCGTATCCAGTTAACAATCCAGCTAATTTAATATTGTGACCGCCACGCCCAATTGCCTTAGAAACTTCTTCTAGTTTCAAGAAAACTTCAGCCGATTTTTTTTCTTCATCTAATTTTATTGAAGACACTTTAGCTGGGCTTAATGCTCTTGTTATAAAAAGTTGTGTGTTAGTTGTAAAATTGATTACATCAATATTTTCATTACCTAATTCACGTACAATTCCGTGAATACGAGCACCTTTCATTCCCACACAAGCTCCTACTGGATCAATTCTATCATCGTAAGAATCTACGGCTACTTTTGCTTTGTCACCAGGAATTCTTACCACTTTTTTGATGGTAATTAATCCGTCAAAAACTTCTGGAATTTCTTGTTCAAATAATTTTTCCAAAAACTTCTCTGAAGTTCTTGACATTATAATTTGAGGCTTATTTCCTTTTAGTTCTACATTTTCAATTATTCCTCTAACATTATCTCCTTTTCTAAAGAAATCAGATGGAATTTGTTTTTCTTTTGGCAAAACAATTTCATTACCTTCGTCATCAACCAAAATTACAGCTTTAGGGCGAACATGGTGAACTTCTGCCGTATATATTTCGCCTATTAAATCTTTAAATTGTTTATATAGGTTTGTATTATCGTGCTCATGAATTTTAGAAATAAGATTTTGACGTAATGCTAAAATAGCTCTTCTTCCTAAATCAATCAATTTTACTTCTTCAGAAACCTCTTCTCCTATTTCAAAATCTGGTTCGATTTTACGAGCTTCAGACAAAGAAATTTCTTCATTTTCAAAATCAAGATCTTCATCTGCAACAATAACCCTTCTTCTCCAAATTTCCATATCCCCTTTATCAGGATTGATAATAATATCGAAATTATCGTCGGAACCATATTTTTTCTTCAATGCATTTCTAAACACATCTTCCAAAATCGCCATAAGCGTTACACGATCAATTAACTTATCGTCTTTAAATTCTGAAAATGAATCAATTAATGCTAAATTCTCCATACAACTCTTTATTTTTAAAATGTTATTGTCACAAATGCTTCAACAATTTCTCCATAGGGAATATTCACATTATGAAGCACTGTTTCCTTGCCTTTTCCTATTTTTTTGGGTTCTCTCGAACTCCATTCTAGCGTTATATTTTCATCTGAAGCATCTAATAAATGAGCTTCGATAACTTGTTCTTTAGTTTTTACTTTTAGAGTTCTTCCAACATTTTTCTTATATTGACGAACCAACTTCAAAGGAGATGAAATTCCTGCAGAAGCAACTTCTAAAGAAAAATCTTGTTCTTCACGATCTAAATTATTTTCAATAACTCTACTAACACTCACACAATCTTGCAATTGAACTCCATTATCACCATCTAAAGTTACAATAATTTTATAACTATCTGTAATCACCAAGTCAATTAAGAACAAGTCTGGATGTTCAACTAAACTTTGAATTAATAATTCTTCTACCTTTTTTCTAAATCCCATTTTGTATAAAAAGAGGCACGCAGTGCGTGCCTCATTATTTAAATCCAACTCCTAAATAACGCTGCAAATATAGTACTTTTTTTTTAATACTAAAATAATTGATAAATCTTAAAAAATTTCTTACCTTTATTACATATTTAATACCAAATATTAACGAAATAAACACCGAATTAATTTATGAAAAGAATTCTAGTTCCTACAGATTTTTCTAAACATGCAGAATACGCTTTAAAAGTTGCTGCTGATCTAGCAAAAAAATATAATGCAGAAATATTTTTAAATCACATCTTAGAACTACCTCATCAAGGAAGTGACGCTGTATCACATGGTCACGACATTCCTGAAGTAATGTTTTTCAAAAATGCTACGGCAAGAAAATTAGATGAATTAGCCGAAAGTGACTACCTAGAAGGATTAAATGTTTCTAAAATAATACAATTAGACCATGCTTTTGAGGGCATAATGAAATCTGTTACCGCTAACAATATCGACTTAATCGTTATGGGTTCCCATGGAGCAAGCGGCGTAAAAGAAATGTTCGTTGGTTCTAACGCTGAAAAAGTCGTGAGAAATTCAAGCGTACCTGTATTAGTACTTAAAAGTGAAAAAGAGAATTTCAATATTAATGATTTTGTTTTTGCATCAGATTTTTCTGATGAAATCAAAAAACCTTTTGAAAATGTATTAAAATTTGTTAATGAATTTGGAGCTACTCTTCATTTAGTAAAAGTTATTACCCCAAACAGCTTTAAATCGACTCGTGCAGCTCAAAAATCCTTGAATGATTTTATTTCTAATTATGCTATCAACAACTATAAAACACACATTTATAATGATTACAATGTTGAAGCTGGTATTTTAAACATTGCCGATGATCTAAATGCAGACTTAATTGGAATGTGTACACACGGAAGAAAAGGTTTATCACATTTCTTTAATGGAAGCATTAGTGAAAGCTTAGTAAATCACTCTCAACGCCCTGTAATTACTTTTAAAATTTAAAACAAAATAAATTAAACATAAAAATACCCCACTAAAAGTGGGGTATTTTTATGTGCGAAATTAAGTTCTTTAAAAACAATTATTCTATTATAAGCTTTTTCGTCAATTCAAATCCTTCACCGGATAATTTTAAAAGATACTCTCCTGTGCTTAATTTACCAAAATTAACAACACTTGAGTCTGAATTGATAAGCACTTCTGATTCATAAACTTTTTTACCTGACAAATCAAATAAACTCAATTTAGTATTACCATAAAACTTATCCGAATTAACCATCACCTCTCCCTTACTAATCGTTGGATAAACTCTTATAGAATTACTAATCAAATCACTATTTTCAGTTACCGATAAAGAAGGAGCTTTGAACTGTCCAGAAAAAATTCCTCTTCCATATGTAGATGCATAAACATTATAAGCTACTGGAGTCCCAGAATCTGCTTGAATATCCATATCAACAACTTTAACATTACTCATACCATTATAGGATTGATTCCAAGTTAATGCTTGAGCTGAAGTTGCTGTAGGATTAAAACCATTAGTATACCAAACCCCTAGTTCTGTACCAACAATCAATTCAGCTGCATTTAAAGGATTTTGCAAAATACATTTTACAGGAATATCTGGCAAATTACCTTCAATACTTGACCAAGTAGGATTAGCGGCTGTACCATTACTAGTGTACCAAATACTAGTCACTCCATAATTATGTACCGTAACAAAAATTTGCGCTTCAGAAGCGCCTAACTCAATATCTGAAATACTACCTACTATAGGACTTGCAGTTGCAGTTAAATCAGCCCAGACTGGAGTTCCATTCGCACTAGTAACCTTCAAGATTTTACCTCCTATTGTCCCCACAAAAAGCGTTGTAGTGGCTGTAGTGTATTTAGAAACTGTTAACGCTGTTGGTCTACCATTCAATAAAGCATTTGTCAATACAGTTTTGCCAACAGTACCACTCTTCAAATTAGTATATCTTCTAATCGCAGCATTTCCTGTTGCTGAAGTATAATCGGTATAAAGCATATCCAAGCTAGAATCTAATGTCATAACACTTATAAAAGCACCATTTGAAGTAGATTCACTATTTATAGTTCTTACCGTTCCTAATGGAATCGGTCTATAATTTATACTTTGATTATAAACATAGTTCGAAATATAATACTTATCCGCTCCTTGATCAAACAATGTATATGCTCCATCACCTCCTTGAGATTCAACGCTCGAATTAACACCAGCGGCTACTCCGCCAAAATATTGCGTACCATTATCTTGAGCGCCTGCCGCAAAATAATCCCCAGTCAAACCACTAACCGCTTGAGTTGGAGCTACTCCTACGCTATAAAATTGAGTCACATTATATCCACTATTTCTATCTGTTATTGCTGTTGTAGAATTTTCAGTCGCAGTAGACAAACTTCCACAATAATAAACCCCTCCATCGTTTCCAAACAAAGCAATATTTGAATTTCCTGGTTTAAAAACCATAGCATGCTGATCAGAATGCACATTTGTGTACCAACTAGATATAGTAGTCCAACTAGTACCACTATCTGCCGATCGATATAAATCGATGCCTCCAACATATATAATTTGATCATTAGTTGGGTCTGACTCTATTAGCAAATCATAAAATGCCTGAGCTCCAGTAAAACCATAAGTAGTTTCTCTAGTTTCATTACCCACAGGCAAACTCAAAACAGATGGAGCTGTAGCAAAAGCATCTGTAGTTTTAAGCAAAGAAACTTCAATTGTTGGATTAGCAGAATCTGCCTGTTTCAATTGAGTTAAAACATATAAAGTATTTGCATTTGTGGAAGAAGCCTCAATTTCAACTCTTCTACCCCCACCGTTACCCGTAACAGTATGTTTCAATTGAAAGGTAACACCTCCATCTGTAGATAAAAACACTTTACCTCCCCCATCTCTATAGGCCGCACTATCTGTTGAAGAAACCCAAATATTTCCATTCGTAGCTATTTCAATATTATTAGGGCAAGTTTTATTTCCTGACGGCGAAAGTGGCAATGTTAAAACCGACCATGTAGTTCCTCCATTAGTTGACTTATACACACCATAATCATTTGATCCAGAATAATTTATAATAGCAGCATCTCTATAACGAGCATCGCCAGCAGCAATATACAATTCTGAGATACCACCATTATTTCTAATTACCATATCATTAACAAATTGAACTCCTGGATTTACAACACCTGTAAACTGCCCAACTGGATTTGGATTTAAAGTTACATTTACTGTACCTGCCACTGCTGCTGCCTCTAACAAATCACCATCCTCTTTTGAAATTGAAATTGATGGAATAGTAATCGTTGAATCTGAGCCTCCCATAATCATAGGTCCAGTTCCAGGAACATAATTCATAACTATAGCAGCAATAGCTCCTGCATTCTGAACTGCTTTTAATTTTAAAGGATACGAACATGTACCACCTCTAATTAATGCGATTTTTCCAGTCATAGATCCCGCAGCAAAACTAGCTCCTGTTGTAGTTGACGCACAAGCATCTGCATTAGGAGCCGAGCCATCATTAACCAAAACAACGTTAGCTGTAATTGCAACACTTATTGAGGCTCCAAAAGATGTAGTCATAATTGAATTATAATTACCCGCTACAGAAACTGGGGAATTAACTGTCAAATTTTGAATAGTTTGCTGAGTAGCTGGACTTGAAGTTCCTAAAATTTTTGTCCAAGAAACACCTGCATTTACTGATTTCCAAACTCCGTTTCCAACTGCATCTCCAGAAGTATAAGACTCTCCAGTACCAATATAAAAGATTTGATTATTATTAGGATCTGCTATTATTTTAGTTATATTCAAATTTTCTGGAAAACTATTAATTTTCACCCACGAAGATGTACTACTAGAAATATTAGTATTTTTCCACAAACCACCACTTACACCTCCAGCAAAAACTGTATTACTAGACGCATCATTTGGATCAAACATAATTGCTCTAGTCCTCCCACCGACATTATTAGGTCCTCTTTCTATCCATGAATTATCCAAAGCATCTCCTGGAGTTCTGCCAGCTAATAAAGCAGCATTTCTTTCGTCTTCTAGTTGCTTTCTGACAACTTCTAAATTTTCTCCTGTTGGTCTTCCTAATGTAGGATTCATAGTTAATTCCCATTCCTGTTCAAAATACTTATTAGGAGGTAAACCAGCAGCCTTTCTCTCATCATTATCCATTTGCATTGTTTTCTTAAATGGACTGTGTGCTAAAAATTTAGAATGCTTTTTTCTTAACCCTTTTGCCTCTTTTGCTACTGCAATCTTAGTTTTGATACCATTTTTTTCTTCAAACTGGCCAAACATTGGATATAAAAAAAACAAAAAGAACAACTGTAAAATAAAATTTCTAGTTTTCATATTTTCCGTTAAAAAATTTAACGAATTTATCATTATTTTTTAAATAAAGTACAAAAAATTAAATAAAACAATAATACAACCATAAAAAAAATCACAAAAACCGATTTCCAAAACTATTAACCCGAAATCACTCTTTCTCTTCAACAATAAATTAAACACTCAACACCCTTAGTGTAACTCATTAAAAAACACCTACACATAAAAAGACAAATCTTAACAAATAGATATTTCAGATTAAATATCATTAAAATAGTATTCAAATCGGAATATATCTAACAATCGAGATATACTAATATTAACAAAATTGCTCCACAATATAAAAACACATTTATGAACACAAAATTTCATTGGATTTATTATTTATTTATTCTTTTTAGCATGCATTTTTTTGCTCAAGAAAAAGAAATTAGCGGAATTGTTACAGACGAAAACGGACCAATTCCTGGAGTTAACGTTATTATAAAAGGAAAAACCAGAGGTGTCTCTACTAGCTTTGACGGAAAATACACCACCAGAGCATCGGTTGGTGAAACTTTAGTTTTTACCTTTCTTGGTATGAGACAAGTAGAAAGAACAGTAACAAAAGAGAGCAACATCATAAATGTCCTTTTGCGCACAGAAACGAATCAGCTTAAAGAGATTGTTGTTACAGCTTTAGGCGTTAAACGAGAAAAGAAATCATTAGGTTATGCAACACAAGAAGTAAAAGGTGAAGATTTAACCAAAGTAAATTCAGGTAGCGTTGCTAATAATCTTTCTGGAAAAATAGCTGGAATCGAAATTAGACGTTCAGGAAATATAGGTGGTTCCACAAGTGTTGTACTTAGAGGAAGCAAATCAATTACTGGAAATAACCAAGCATTATGGGTTATTGATGGAATTCCTGTAGATAATGCCAATATCAATTCAAATTATGTTTCCAGAGGTGTAGGTGGTTATGATGCAGGAAATCCAATATCTGACATCAATCCAGATGATATAGAAAACATAAACACTCTTAAAGGTGGAGCTGCATCTGCCTTATATGGGTCAAGAGCCGCAAACGGCGTTATTATTGTAACCACAAAAAAAGGAAGTAAAAATTCTAAAGGTCTTGGAATAACTATAAATTCAGGCATAACAGTAGGTACAGCAAATAAACAAACCCTACCTGAATATCAAGATCAATATGGAGGTGGGTATGGCAATTACTCTTTTGGAGCTGCACCAATCCAAATTCCAGCAGGTTTTGGACCATTTCATTTAAGAGTTATCACTTCTAGAGATGCATCTTTCGGTTCACCTTTCGATCCAAATCTAGAAGTTTTCCAATGGAACTCTTTTTACCCAGAATTACCTACCTACGGCAAAGCAACACCTTGGTTAGCAGCCAAAAACACTCCTAACGATTTCTATATACCTTCAGTAACCTATACCAATAATTTTTCTATTGGTGGAGGAAATGAAAATAGCAATTTCCGCTTATCATATTCAAGATATGACCAAAGCGGTTTTATTCCAAACAGTCAGTTAAAAAGAGATAACGTAAACATAAGCGGCAGTTACAATTTAGACCCTAAAACAAGCATTACAGCAAATGCAAATTATATTAAAACAAATATCTTAGGACAAAATGAAGTAGGTTATGGTGATGGTGGTAATAATATATTTGCAAGTTTCCGCCAGTGGTGGCAAACAAATGTTGATATAAAAGAATTAGAAGACGCTTACAATCTAACCGGCAGAAACATTTCATGGAATCCTATTTCAAGATTTAATAGAATCCCATCTTTCCACGACAACCCTTACTTTGTTCGTTATAATAATTATAACACAGTTAGCAGAGATCGCTTTTTTGGTAATTTCTCATTAACCAGAGAGCTATACAAATGGTTAAGTTTTACAGGGCGCGCATCTGTTGATGTCTATAGCCAACTTAACGATGAAAGAGTTGCAGCTACATCAAAAAGAAGAGATCATCTTTTAGGAGAGTACAACAGATACAATAGAAATTCTAGGGAAACCAACCTTGAAGCTTTTTTTAACTTCAACACTAATATCACAAAAGACATAAATTTCAAAGCAATGTTAGGAGGAACAATAAGAAGAAATTATGTTGATGCTGTTTACACTTCTACCGAGGGAGGCTTGGTTGTACCAGGAATTTATAACATAAATAATTCGAAGTTACCAGTATCGAACCCAAATGAAACATTAATAAGAACTGGAATAAATAGCGTTTTCACCAATGCAACTTTTGGGTACAAAGACACTTACTTTATCGAAGGAACTTATCGAATTGATCAAGCATCTACATTACCCATTGCTAATGCAGTTTATCAATACCCTTCACTTACAGGGTCGTGGATATTCAGCAATAATTTAAAAAATTTAACACCATGGTTATCATTTGGCAAACTACGTTTGAATTATGCACAAACAGGTAATGAAGCGGGTTTTGGTCTAACTACTTCTATCTTCCCAAAAACTTCATATAATTTTAATGAAGCTTACTTATTTAGTACAGAAGACAATAAAAGAAATAGTAATTTAAAATCAGAATTAACTACAAGTAAAGAAATTGGCTTAGAGTTATCATTATTTAAAAAGCGCATAGGCCTAGACATTTCGGCTTACGACAGCAACACTAAAGATCAAATTCTACCTATTGATGTTTCACATGCTTCAGGATATTTATCAGCATATATTAATGGTGGAACTATTCAAAATAGAGGAATTGAGGCAATTTTAAACGCTAATATAATCAAAACAAATAATTTCAGCTGGAATACAAAAATTAATTGGTCTCGAAATGTAAGCAAAGTATTAGATTTACCTGCTAACTTAAATAGTTTTGAGTATGCTTACTACCAAGGAGTATCATTACGCGCTGAAGTTGGTCAACCATTAGGTGCAATGGTTGGTAGTGGCTACACCTATTTAAATGGGCAAAAATTAGTAGATGCAGCTGGAAATTACGTAATTGACAATAACGCTAGTATAGGAAACATCAATCCTGAATGGATAGGCGGAATAAGTAATACTTTTACCTACAAGAATTTATCACTTAGTGTGCTGATAGATGGTCGCAAAGGAGGTAATATATTCTCATTAGACCAATATTATGGTCAAGGAAGTGGTCTTTATGCTAATACTGTTGGCACAAACTATTTAGGAAATCCAATTAGAAACACTGTTGCTAATGGAGGTGGACAAATATTAGAAGGAGTACAAGCAGATGGAAGTATTAATACTGTTGTTCAGCCATACAATAGCGACACTCAAGGTTACAATTCTTTTCCATTACAATCTTTTGTATATGATGCATCATTTATAAAACTAAGAGAAGTATCTATATCATATAAATTACCTTCAAAACTATTAAGCAACACATTTATAAAAGATATGACATTCAGTTTGAATGGTACTAACCTATGGATAATTCATAAAAATCTACCTTATGCTGACCCAGAATCAGGGGGAACTGGAAATACTCAAGGGGTACAAGGTGGTGTGCTACCTACCACTAGAGATATTAGTTTTAATGTAAAAATACAATTGTAAAAGAAAAAGCAAATGAAAAAAATAAACAGAAGATTTTTAAGTCTCTCACTGATATGTCTAGCAATGACTTCATGCGGTGACATAGATGACTTGAATAAAAATGAAAAGGTATTTGAACAACCTATACCCGAAGCCCTTATGACCTCTGCACAACTTAATTATGCAAATCAATTAATTGCCATAGATGTAAATAGTAATATTTTTCGCTATTTATCTCAGCATTGGACTAATATTTACGCAATAGGTAATAAAGAAACAAGATATAACTTCACAAGAGATATTGGTGGTGCTCTTTTTAGAACTATGTATATAGATGTTCTACAAGACTTAAATAACTCTAAAAAATTTATTGAGAAAACTGTAGTATTAACACCAGAAGAAATAGCTATAAAACAAAACAAGTTAGCAATAATAGATGTACAAATTGCAAATACTTATTTGTTCTTAGTAGATTGTTTTGGTGATGTCCCATATACAGAAGCTCTAGTTGAGAACAATTACAATCCTAAATATGATGATGGGCAAAGCATTTATCTATCAATAGCTAATAAATTAACTAATGCTATTAATAATTTAGATACGAATAAAAGTAGTTTTAACAACAATCAAGATATAATTTATAATGGGAATGTAGCTAAATGGAAAAAATTTGCTAATTCTCTTTGCTTAAAAATCGGTCTTCATCTCTATGATGTAAACAAACCTAAAGCTGACGAGTTGATTAATGCAGCTGTAGCAAGTGGTGTTATTAATAGCAATAACGACAACGCAATTGTAAAATATTTTAATACTGCTAACAATCAAAGTCCAATTTATTTAGCTCTTATCAATAATGACCAATATGTGCCAACAAAACTATTCGTTGATGAATTGAACTCAAAATCTGACCCAAGAGCTGACAAATATTTTGACCCTACATCAAAAATAGGAGGAAATTATTTAGGAGCAGTTTATGCTAGTTCTGGAAGCTTTGATGATTACTCTCATTTTTCGACTACTTTTAATGATCCAACTTTACCAGGGGTAATATTTGACTATGCTGAAACCTGCTTTTTACTTGCAGATGCTGCTAATAAAGGATATTCAGTAGGAGGATCAACCGAAGATTGGTATAACAATGGTATTACAGCAAGTATGCAATCTTGGGGAATGACCTCTACTGAAATTACTACATACTTAGCGCAGCCTAGTGTTGCTTTTTCAACAGCAACGGGTATAAATGGAGAATCTATCAATGCTAAAGAAAAAATAGCCTATCAATTATGGTTGTCTTATGGCAACAGAGGTTTTGAAGCCTGGACAGAATTTAGAAGACTAGATTACCCTAGACTGCAAGCACCTTCAAATGCAGAATTACAAGCTCAAAATAAGGTTCCTGTGCGCTTATTCTATTCAAGAAGAGAACAGAATTTAAATACAGCTAATTACACAAGTGCTTCCAACAATATTGGAGGAGATCTCATCACTACAAAATTATTTTGGGATAAATTTTAAAAAAAGAGTTTTTGGTTAGTTTAAGAAGAGAAGGGGGTGAACATTTATTGTTTACCTCTTTTTTATTAAAACACTCTTAAAATGGTTAGAAACAATTAAAAAAAACTAAATCACTTTTAACCAAATAAACACTAAACGCATTTTGATTTCAGTAAATATTGAAAGTAAAAACATCACTCATTTCCATCTTTTTTTTATAAACCAATCAAAAAGGCTACAATTTTGATTTATTCATAAATAAAAAAGTTTATAGCAACAAATTTCAACAAACACCAAAACTCCTATTTCACAACATTTATCAGCTGTTTCACCAACTATTTTTAGCTCTAAAGCTCCAAAAAGCAAAATACCATAAAACAAAAATATTTAGTTTATATAAGTAATTTTTACAAAAAAAAATACCCTCAAAATTTACTTCTGAGGGCATTAAATTTTTTTATAAAAAAACAGTCAATTATTCAATCACTAACTTCTTAGTCAAATCAAATCCTTCACCAGATAATTTTAAAATATATTCTCCTGTACTTAACTTTCCAAAGTTAATACTGTTAGAGTCTGAGTTTATAACAACTTCTGATTCATATACTTTTTTACCTGATAAATCAAATAAATTCAATTTTGTATTACCATACACTTTATCAGATGAAATTGTAATATTTCCTTTACTAATAGTAGGATATATCTTTATTGAATTGCTTATCGCATCATTATTGTTTACAGAAAAGAAAGGTGTTTTAAACTTACCTGAAAAAACTCCTCTACCATATGTAGCAGCATACACATTATATTCTGTTGGTGTTCCTGAATCTGTTTGTAATTGTAAATCTGTTACTTTTACATCACTCATACCATTATAAGATTGCTTCCAATCTAAAGCTTGAGCTGTTGTTCCAGCAGGATTAAAAGTATTTGCATACCACACACCTAAATCTGTACCAACAATTAATTCTGCTGTATTCAAAGGATTTAAAAGCACACATCTTACAGGTATATCAGGAAGATTTCCTTCAATACTTGACCAAGTTGTACCTCCATTAGAACTATACCAAACACTTGTTACACCATAATTATAAAAAGTAACAAATATTTGATTTTCATTTTGACCAAACTCAACATCTGAAACACTTCCTACAAAACTTGCACTTGAAATATTTGTCCAAGTTGGTGTTGCCGCATTAGCATTAGTAACTAATAATACTTTACCATTTTTTGTTCCAACTAGCATCTTTGTTGAAGTCGTAGTATATTTTGAAACTCTCATTGCTGTTGGATTACTTGTTAATAACGCATTTGTTAAAATTGTTTTAGTAATCAAACTACCTAACCCTGAATAACGTTGAATTCTATATGTAGAACCAGAACTATAATCTGAATATAAAATATTCAAACTAGAATCTAATGTCATTGGTGTAATAAACGCCCCATTAGAAGTTGCTTCTGAATTAATTGAAGTTGATGTTCCAGCTGTAGTCCTATAATTAACACTCTGATTATAAACGTAATTAGTAATATAATATTTTCCGTTATCTTGATCAAATAAACTAAATGCTCCATCACCACCTTGAGCCGCAACACTAGAAGCAACTGCAGCTGTCGTCTTGTTTGCAAAATACTGAGTACCATTATCTTGTGCTCCTGCCACAAAATAATCATTTACTAAACCACTCACCGCTTGAGTTGGAGCTACTCCCATACTATAAAACTGAGTTACATTATAACCAGATACTCTTTTAGAAATTGTAGTAAGATTATTTCCCGTTGTGCTCAAGCTAGTACAATAATAAACCCCTCCATCATTTCCAAATACAGCTTCATTGTTAAATCCAGGTCTAAAAGTCATTACATGTTGATCTGAATGCATATCTGAACCCGCAGTAGAGTAATACGTAGACCAATGTGAAATTGTACTCCAAGTAGCACCACTATCTGCTGATCTATGAACATTTATACCTCCTATATAAACAATAGCATCATTTGAAGGATCAGACTCAATGAATAAATCATAAAAAGCTTGTCCTCTAGTAAAATCACTTGCAGCACTTGAATCAGGATCTACAGGCTCTGTCACTACTGTTGGAGCAGTTGCAAATGCGTCTGTTGTCATTCCAATTGCTGGAGTACCATCTGTTTGTTCGTATAAAACATAAAACTTATTTGCGTTTGTTACTGAAGGTTCAATTTCAGTTCTTTGTGCAGATGCTAAAGTTCTCACCAATGTAAAATTAGACCCATCAGTAGATCTATAAATTTTACCACCAGCATAGCCAAAATAAGGAAAATCAGTAGTACTAAACCATAAGTTATTATTTGCATCAAGTTCTAAATCATTAGGAATCTCATAATAATTCTTTCCACCTGAAGTACCTGCAATTAAATTAGCACTTTGAATTCTTGACCAAGTTGTCCCTCCATTTGTAGATTTATAAATCCCCGTTTGCTCCATACCATTATAATCTCTTGGAGTACTTGAATCTTTATAAGCATGCGCTCCAACCCCAATAAACAACTCAGTAGCTCCCGCATTATTTCTTGCTATTATATCATGAATATAATAAATACCCGCCACAAAAAAAGTTGAGGCGTTGAACGAAAAGTTTGAGCCTGAAAAATTAACTGCTATTTTTGACCAAGTTAAACCTCCATCTGTAGTTTTATAAACTCCATTACCTACGGCATCACCAAAAGTATATTGCTCTCCTGTACCAATATACCATATATTTGAATTATTAGGATCTACAGTAATACAAGAAACATTTATATTTCCTGGTAAAGTCGTAACTCTAGACCAAGTAGCGGTTGAAGATGTAATATCATTAATAACCCATAACCCTCCAGTTGCTGAACCTGCATAAACTTTTTTCTTTGTCGCATCGTTAGGATCAAACAACAATACTCTTGTTCTTCCTCCCACATTATTTGGGCCTCTTTCAATCCAAGCATTATCCGCAGCATCCCCTGGAGTTCGTGATGTTAATCTCTCATTCTCTAAATTTTCTTGTAAAAATGTAATATTTTCAGGATGAGTTTTACCTGTATTAGGATTAATTGTTAACTCATACATTTCTTCAAAATACTTGTTAGGAGGTAATCCAATGGCTTGCCTCTCTGCTTTATCCATTTTCAAAGTCTTTTTAAAAGGACTATTCGCTAAAAACTTAGCATGCTTCTTCTTTAATAACTTTGCCTCCTTAGCTGTTAATGTCTTATTCTTTTCTACTCCAACCTTATCTGCTTGAGCATAAATTGAGGCAGTCAAAGAAAAAAAACATATTTTCAAATAAAATAAGTGCTTTTTCATAAAATGCTGTTTTTTTTGTTAAGGCTTCAAAAATACATTTTATTTCTAAACAAGAAATATTTTTTTTGTTAAAAACCTTCAAACTAAATAATCCATCTTTTGAAAAAACTCACCAAACTTAAAACATCAAAACCACAAATCCCATACAATTGATTTATAGTTCCTTGTTCAATAAAAACATCTGAAATGCCAATTTTCTTAATAGCTATAACAATATTATGTTCTGCAAAATAATTAGCAACTAAAGTTCCAAATCCACCATTAACAACTCCCTCTTCAACAGTTATTACTTTTGAATATTTAGCACCAATTTTTAATAGAATTTTCTCATCTAATGGTTTGATAAAAGGAAAATGATAATGTGAAAAATGAGATGTATTAGACAAGCTTTCTAATGCTTTTATGACATTATTACCAATAGTTCCTGTAGAAAGTATTGCCGTTGTTTCGCCTTCTTTTAACATAAACGCTTTGCCAATTTCTATTTTTTCAAAAGGCTTTTGCCAATCTTGCACATAACCCCTCCCTCTTGGATATCGTATCGCGATAGGTAAATCCAAACCTAATTGTGCCGTGTACATTATATTACGCAATTCAATTTCATTGAGTGGCGCATAAATAATTATATTCGGAATACAACTTAAATAAGCCAAATCAAAAACACCATGATGTGTAGCTCCATCTTCACCAACAAAACCAGCGCGATCAAGACAAAAAATAACAGGTAATTTTTGCAACGCTACATCATGAATTACTTGATCATAGGCACGTTGCAAAAAAGTGGAATAAATATTACAGAATACGGTCATTCCTTGCGTTGCCATTCCTGCTGAAAAAGTGACTGCATGTTGCTCTGCTATTCCCACATCAAATGCTCTTTCAGGAAAAGTCTCCATCATAAACTTCATAGAACTCCCTGAAGGCATTGCTGGAGTGACACCGATAATTTTCTCATTTTGGCGAGCTAATTCCACTAAAGTATGACCAAATACATCCTGAAATTTAGGTGGTAAATCTCCTTCTTCCTTTGGATAAATTTTACCTGTTTCCGGGTCAAACTTTCCAGGTGCGTGGTATTTTACTTGATTTTCTTCTGCTAATTGAAGCCCCTTGCCTTTGGTGGTTATAATATGAAGGAATTTAGGTCCTTTTATTTTTTTTAATCTATTTAATTCAGCAACCAAAGCATCCAAATCGTGACCATCAATCGGACCTGTGTAATCAAAATTAAGCGCTTTAAATATGTTATTCTCTTCATGTACATTTCCTTCCTTAAAAGAGGTTAGATATTCTTTTAGCGCTCCTACACTTGGATCGATACCAATTGCATTATCATTTAAAATTACAAGCATATTTGCATTTGTGACTCCTGCGTGATTTAATGCTTCGAATGCCATTCCAGATGCTATTGAAGCATCTCCAATTACTGCAATATGTTGGCGGTTTTTTTCTCCTTTTAAGTTTGAAGCCAATGCCATTCCTAATATAGCCGAAATGGAAGTTGAAGAATGTCCTACTCCAAAGGCATCATATTCACTTTCATCTCTTTTTGGGAATCCTGAAATCCCATTCAAATCCCTATTGGTATGAAATACATCTCTTCTACCAGTAAGTATTTTATGCCCATACGCCTGATGCCCAACATCCCAAACAAGTAAATCATCTGGCGTATCAAAAACATAATGCAAAGCAATAGTAAGCTCTACCACTCCTAGACTTGCTCCAAGATGCCCTTCTTTTTGTGAGATAATCTCAATAATAAAGTCACGAAGTTCTTGAGCCAATTGAGGCAATTGGGTAATATCTAATTTTTTTAAATCAGAAGGATAATTTATGGTAGAGAGTAAGGTGTCTTTCATTGTATAACAAAAGACAAATTTATGTTTTTAAAAACAAATTATTTTACTTTACTAGAATCTTTAATTACAATAGTTGGTTCTGCAATTGGCATCCCCATAGATATTGTACCACTTTCTTTTTTTCCCTCAGATTTTATATCACTTACTTTAGATGGCGGAGGTGGCAGTAAGACTTCATCTGATTTTACAGCTGGTTTTCCAAGCATAAAACTATTTTTAGAAATTGAATCTTGTTCAGCTGTCAAAGCTATGGAGTCCTCTTGAACAGCAACTTCACCCATTTGTTGCCCGTTAAAATTTTTGCAGCTAAAAAGTGTTGTACCCATAACTACAAATAAAGTCAACAAAAATGCTTTATGAAAGGTTCTTTTTTGACATAATAATGAATACGGAACATTGAAAGTAAATTTTTTCTCAACTTGTTCATTCTTAAACCTACCACATACTTTCTTATCTTTATTTTCAGCAAAAAAACCATTTACTTGTTCGTTATTCATTTCTGTGAAATCAACAACCGTTTTAGAGCATACGCTACAAAATCTACCTTTATCTTCAGGTGTCATTTCATCCCAATTTTCGTGACAAGGTTTTGGAATTGTTATTTTAAATCTCTCCATTTCTATTCTTATTTATTTCAAACTATCTTTTTTCACTTGCAAACTATCCTTTTTTTCTACCACTACTTCTGGTTCAACAAGACCTATTCCTCCTGCAATTTGAGGCTCGGGACTAGGCTCATAGCTAACACAAGCAACTGGCTCTGGCTCTAAAACTTTCACTTCTAATAAAGGAAAATTTTTAGAAGGCTTGCTAATTACAGAGTCTCTTTTAACTACCTCTTGCTTCACTTCTTCTTGAATTACAACTTTATTTAATACGTGTCCTTCATTATTCATGCAACTAAACAAGCTGTTACCCATTACTACAAACAACGACAACAAAAAAGCATTTTTCAAACCTCTATATTGATACAAAAACGAATCTTGAACAACAATATCAAAAGTAGGGGCTACCTGATTTCTATTAAATCTGCCGCAAATTTTTTGATCCTTATTTTTATAGATAAAATCATTTATTTCTACTATCTCTTTAGATGTAAAATCAATTACTGACTTAGAACACATAGAACAAAAACGTCCCTTTTCGTCTGGGGTCATTTGATCCCAATTTTGACGACAAGGTTTAGAAATAAATATCTTATTTGCAGACATACTAGGAAATTTGAATATTTCAACAAACAAAAACCATTCCAAAAAACCATATTTTTGTATAATGGAGAACATTTTCACTGACGAATATTTTATGAAGAAAGCCTTACAAGAAGCACAAACTGCTTTTGAACAAGGCGAAATTCCTGTTGGCGCTGTTATTGTTATAGACAATAGAGTAATTGCTCGAAGCCATAACCTTACCGAAATGCTTAATGATGTTACTGCACACGCAGAAATGCAAGCCATTACAGCTTCTGCAAATTTCCTTGGTGGAAAATATCTGAAAGGATGCACACTATATGTAACGCTTGAGCCTTGCCAAATGTGTGCTGGCGCTTTATACTGGAGTCAAATCTCTAAAATTGTGTATGGTGCTTCAGATGAAAATAGAGGATATAAAACGATAGGAGGCAAACTACACCCTAAGACCGAAGTCGTATCAGGTGTAATGGAAAACGAATGTGCTAGTTTAATGAAAGAATTTTTTAAAAGAAAAAGATAACAAAAAAACCACGTCTATAGACGTGGTTTAACCTTCATTCTGGTAATCTAAAAATACTTTATATAATTAGCCAACTACTACAACGTGAGTAGCCACTTTACCTTTACGTCCGTCTTCTTCAGTGAAAGTTACTTTTTGACCTTCTTGTAACTCTACACCGTTTGATCCTGTGATGTGAACAAAAATATCTACTCCTGTTTCATCATCAGTAATGAATCCAAATCCTTTGGATGCAACAAAAAATTTTACTTTGCCTGTGCGCATTTAAAAAAAAATAAATTAATAATTAATCAAAGATATACTTTTTATTGAAATAAAAAAGTTTTATCAAAACATTTTCAAATCGCGCTATGATTTTTTAAAATTTTTCCTATCTGATTACAATGACGTGTATTATGATAAATCATAAAACGAAATGTGTCGCCTAACCTGATTTTAATCCATTTAGCTATACTTATTTTTACTTTCGTTTTATTCCAACTTACCGTTTCAGCATCCTTGAACAAAAGCAACAATTGTTGTTGCTGGTTAAAAAAAACTTCAATCACTGATCTATCTAAACTTGCACCTAAAGGATTTTTATTTTTAAAGGTTTTCATAGCTTTATTTTTAGCATTAGGCAACATACTTTCGGCAAAGTAATTTCCAAGCCATCCTGATTTAAAATCACTTTCGAAATCGTATTTTGAAGCTATTATTTCTTTTTCTATCTCTGATAAATAAAAGCCCCCATAACGATTCAAATGTTCAATACATTCTAGGATATTCCAAGATTTAGGAGATTCTCTCCATGTAAGCTCTTCTAAAGAAAGCTGTTGCAATTTATGAGTTAGTTGAATTGCTTTATCAATATGATTTGTTAGTTCTTTTTTGAGTTGAGAAATTGGCTGTGTCATTTTATTAATTTTACAACACAAAATAAATCAATCCTCTTTTTGAAACTATTGATGTAAATCAAGACTTTTTAAACGAGATAATGTTTCGGGCGACATCCTAAGATAATTAGCAATAAGCTTATGTGGTATTTCTTGAAAAACATTCGGATTCCGCTTTAGAACTTTTAAATAACGCTCTTTAGTAGTGGTTAAAAGCAAATCTTTTTCTCTTTCTATTTGTTGTAGAATCAAATCTTCTAATATTTTATTCCACAATTGAAGGTGTTTTATATCAGCCTGTATAAATTCTTGAAATTTCTTTTTGGAAGCAACAAATATTGAAGCTTTTTTTATCGCTTGAATGTAAAACTCAGTAGGTTTTTCAGAAATAAATGAGTCTAAAGCGACAATAAAGTTATTAGTATAGCCAAATCGGATGATTTGTTCTTCTTTATTAAAGACGGAAATTTTCAAACTTCCGTCCTCAACAAAGTAAATATTAGTATCTGTAACTCCTTTTTCTACTAAAAACTCATTACGTTTTAACTCTATCTTTTTTTCAAAAAGTTCGTGTTCTTGAAAAATTTGATAAAGTTGGTTTTGCATTAGTTAGGCACATTAGATTTGATAAAAAGCTCTTCTAATTGCTTATCATCTAAAACCGAAGGCGCATCAATCATTACATCGCGACCTGAATTATTTTTAGGGAATGCGATAAAATCACGAATCGTTTCTTGTCCACCTAAAATTGCTACCAATCTATCCAACCCGAACGCTAACCCGCCGTGAGGTGGTGCTCCATATTGGAAGGCATTCATCAAGAATCCAAATTGGTTTTCAGCTTCTTCTTTCGTAAAGCCTAATAATTCAAACATTCTAGCTTGTAACTCTTTATCGTGAATACGAATAGACCCTCCGCCTATTTCATTTCCATTCAACACCATATCATAAGCATTGGCACGAATTTTTCCTGGCTCTGTACTAATTAAATGGAAATCTTCTGGTTTTGGTGATGTAAATGGATGGTGCATTGCGTGGAAACGAGCACTTTCTTCATCCCATTCTAACAAAGGGAAATCGACAACCCATAAAGGCGCAAACTCATCTGGCTTACGCAATCCTAAACGGTTACCTAATTCCATACGTAATGCGCTCAACTGTCCACGAGTTTTATCCGCAGGACCAGACAATACAAAAATGATATCACCCGGATTAGCTTTAGTAGCTTCAGCCCACTTTTTCAAATCTTCTTGATCGTAAAATTTATCTACAGAGGATTTTAAACTTCCATCAGCTTCATATTTACAATATACCATTCCTGAAGCACCTATTTGTGGACGTTTTACCCAATCTATTAACGCATCAATCTCTTTACGGGTGTAAGACGCTCCGCCTGGAACAGCTATACCCACTACTAATTCTGCCGAATTAAAAACGCCAAAATCTTTGTGTTGTGCTACGGCATTTAACTCCCCAAATTCCATCCCGAAACGAATGTCTGGTTTATCATTACCATAGGTTTTCATTGCATATTCGTAAGTAATTCTTGGGAATTTCTCTACTTCGATTCCTTTTATTTCTTTCAACAAATGACGTGTCAACCCTTCGAACATATTCAAAATATCTTCCTGTTCCACAAATGCCATTTCGCAATCTATCTGAGTAAATTCAGGTTGGCGGTCTGCACGTAAATCCTCGTCACGGAAACATTTCACAATTTGGAAATATTTATCCATACCACCTACCATCAACAACTGCTTGAATGTTTGTGGCGATTGAGGTAACGCATAAAATTGCCCTGGATTCATACGGCTTGGCACCACAAAATCACGAGCTCCTTCAGGAGTAGATTTGATTAAATAAGGTGTTTCTACTTCGCAAAAACCTTCGTTAGATAAATAGTTTCTCACTTCCATTGCCACACGGTGACGGAATAACAAACTATTTTTCACTGGATTACGACGTATGTCTAAATAGCGATATTTCATACGTAATTCTTCTCCTCCATCTGTTTCGTCTTCAATTGTAAATGGTGGTAATTGTGCTTGGTTTAAAACATTTAATTCATTTACCAAGATTTCAATATCACCAGTAGCCATATTAGGATTCTTAGATTCACGCTCTATTACAGTTCCTTTTACTTGAACTACAAATTCACGCCCCAAAGTTTTAGCTAATTCCATTACCGCTTTATCTGTACGACTTTCGTCAAAAATCAATTGGGTAATTCCATATCGATCACGTAAATCGACCCAAATCATAAACCCTTTATCACGCGATTTTTGCACCCAACCAGCTAAAGTAACTTCTGTATTTATATGTGACGCATTTAATTGGCCACAATTATGACTTCTGTACATTATTATAATTTTTGGCAAATGTAAATAAAATCATAAAAATTTTATACGTATTATAGGTGCAACATTTATTTTATTTACATTAGCTTAATCAAATCAAATTATTATGAAAAAAATATTACTATTGGGGCTACTTGTTGTTTCTCAATTTGGGATTTCGCAAATTAAGCTTCAATTTACAGCAAAAAATGCTCCTTCCGACAAAATAACAATTGGAAATAGAGCTACTAAGAAAGAATTTACGGGAAAAGATGGTGTTTATAAAATTGAATTAGGTACTGATGCAGCTGATGGATTTTATCAGCTACAATTAGGAGAGCAATTCACACAGTTATACTTAACTAAAGATAACGACTTGAAAGCAACTTTAGATTATAAAGACTTTGATAAAACATTAAAATACACTGGCAAAGGCGCTAAAGAAAACAATTATTTAGCGAAACGTTTAGCGGAACGAAACGAAAAAGATTTCGAATCAATAATAAACGCTAGTGATGAAGCATCAATAAATACTGAAGTTAACAAACTAAAAGAAAAAGTTTTTGGTGGAATTCCAAAAGATTTAAATACAAAATTTGTAGATGAATTTAAGAAAATCAGCGAAATGGAATTTGCTGGACTTACAAATTATGTAAAAAAGTCTCTTGGAAATAAAAAACTTAATGGCCAAATCGCCCCAGGATTTAATTATGAAAACCACAAAGGAGGCACTACAAAACTTGAAGATTTGAGAGGTAAATATGTTTATATAGATGTATGGGCAACTTGGTGTGGCCCTTGCAGAGCTGAAATTCCTTCTTTGAAAAAAACCGAAGAAGCGTTTCACGGAAAAAACATCGAGTTTGTTAGTTTATCTATAGATGCAATGAAAGACCACGATAAATGGAAAAATTTTGTAACTGAAAAACAACTTGGAGGAATCCAATTAATGGCAGACAAAGATTGGAATTCTGATTTTACTGTGGCATTTGGCATTCAATCTATTCCAAGATTTATATTAATAGGTCCTGATGGAAAAGTTGTTAATGCTGATGCACCAAGACCGTCTTCGCCTGAACTAGCAAATTTGTTAAACTCAGTTGTTAAATAATAACTTTTATTACTTAAAAGCTCCTTAAATTAGGAGCTTTTATATTTTTATATCGTAAACAACGCTCTATTTTGCCAAGCCACACAAACAAATATCCCTAAAAAAATAATTGATATAAAGAACTTGATAAAACTAGATGCCAAAAAACCTAAAAACGAACCTGTAGCCGATTTTAAAGCGGTTTTATGATTTTGTTCTCCAAAAAATAACTCCCCAACTAGAGCTCCTACAAAAGCACCTATTACAAATCCAAAAGGCACAGGAATAAAGAAACCAACAATCATCCCGATGTTAGTTCCCCAAACACCAAATTTACTTCCTCCAAATTTTTTAGTCCCTTTTGCTGGAATAACATAATCCAAAACCATAGAAATCAATGTTATCAGCAGCGTAATCCCCAAAACCCAGTAATTATTAGGAACAACATTTGTTAAATAGAGTAAAAGCAATCCAACCCACCCTAATGTTGGTCCTGGCAAAACAGGCAAGAAACTACCAAATACTCCTACTACGACACAGACAAAACCTAGTATGAACAATAAAAAATCCATTTCAATATATTTTTAGTATTTTTGAAGCTAAATTTAATAATTAGTTTCATCAATAGTAATTAAATGGCAAGAATAGTATTACTTTCTTTTTTTTCATTCCTAACCCTTTCGAGTTGTCAATTTTTTGAAAAAAAAACACCCAATAAAGATGTTTTATTACAAGAAGAACTAAAAAAAATTGATTGGAAAAAAGTAGATGCAATGCCTAGCACAAGCTATTGTGATTCTATTGAAGACAAGAAACTTTGTGAAGCCTGTTTTTTTGATTACATCAAACTAAATCTTTACAAAAGAATCACTAACGATACTATTCAAAAAAACTACCCAAATCTCGACACAATCAAAGTGAGGGTAACAGTATTTCCCGATGGGGATTTAAAATTTAAACCTATTTTCTCTACTGGCAACCTTCAAGAATATAACACTACAAGTGTAGATAGTTTACTTCAAACCAAGTTAATTAATTTCCCTAAAGTAGAACCAGCAATAAAAAGAGGAATAAAAATCAAATCGGAATTTGAAGTTCCAATTATTTTAAAATAAATTATTGAACAAAAAGTTTATACTTCTTACTAAAAACTCCCGATTTAATTTCTAAAATATAGATGCCTTTTTGCTGATTTGAAAAATCAATTTCTTCATTTTGAAATTGATTAAATTCTTTTCTATAAACATTTTTACCTAGCAAATCAGAAACCGAAATACTAACTTCACTTAAACCAATTTCATCTTTGTTTTTTATATGAAGAATATCACTAGTTGGATTGGGATAAAGCGCAAATGCACTTGTTGAATTATCAAATTCTTCAACCTTCAAAACTCCACTAGACAAATTATATAAATAAACAAATGCTTGATAATACTGGTTTGCAATTTTTGAATCATGTACAATCAATGTATTTTCATCATTCTTAGTTTCTGCTGAGCTTGTCCAATTATGCGAACCTAATAAAACTTGTGGATCTGAAGAAGAATTAAAATTATCAACCACAACAAACTTATGATGCATAATTGCATTAGTAACACTATAAGGTACTGCGTGATTTAATGCTAGATTCGTTTGCAAATTAGGCAATTGTGTTCCTGTAGGCACTTGACTATCTACTAAAACATTTGTATTTGTAATTCCTGAATTATACTTTGTTATAATAGCATTAGCAATGTCACTTCTGGTCATAATCATTGTTGCGACATTAATATCACTATTTGCTGAGTTAATAGTGCTAATGATTTTCGCATTTACCCCATCAGATGGGCTAAAGTAACTCTCAACCGTTTTTCCACCAATAATATAACTATGTGGAGTATTATTTGTTTTAAATTGACCAAATTTAGAATTTACAGAGTTTGGCGTCATTGTATTACTACCCCACATTTCTTCAAATTCAATTTTATACCCTTGAGCTAAAGCTTGATCCTGAATAGTGATTACATTGTTTGTATCAGGTCCATCAATTTGTGCCACAGTCCAGTTTGTAGAACCAGTCCACACTAATGGAATATTAGCATCTGCATTATCTGCATCAAAAATCACAAACTTATTATGCATAATCCCGTAGCTTGTTCCTACTGGACTTGCTAGTGTAGGAATTCCAGCATTCAATAACGGAATCATTGGACTAGAACTTGTCGTAGAATTTTCATAAATAACTCTAATCTGAACCCCTCGAGCATAAGCTCTATTTATCGCTCCAGCAATCCCTGTTGATGAAGATGGAGACGAAGAATTATAAATTGCTATATCTAATGTAGCCTGACAAGCATCTATTAACTGAATTAACTTGGTATCTACAGTGTTTCCGAGATTTACCGCATTATTTCCAGTTGTCGCAACACTAGTATCTACAGGATGGTTAAAATACACATTGATAGTTCCTGTGGAAAGTGATTTTGACGCTAAATAAGCTGTTTGAAAAATATTATTTTCCAAATATTCTACTTTTATGATTTGCCCAGGTTTTGAAGTATATACTTGAAACCGACTTTCGTCAAAATTAGTTTTTAACTCAGCATTAGTTGAAGCATCATACGCTTTAATGAAACTAAAATCAATATCTTTTTGATTAAAGTTAATTTCAACTTTGTCAGTATAATGTTTCGAAACCAATCCGTTTTCAGAAATAACAACTTCTTGACTATAAGAAGAAAAAGAAATCAAAAAACACCAAAAAATAATACCAAGTAGTTTTGTTACCATATCACATCTTTAAAATTAGGGCAGTCTACAAAAGTATCTAATTAATTTGGATGGTTTGATAAAATTTACTGAAAAAATTAATTTTTGCGATTATATTTAAAAACAAAATAAGTATATGTAAATTATTTTTCTACACTATACGAAAAATCATTGAAAAGCTAAGAGTTACTTTTCAAACCTTCTTCCCTTCCATTCGTATTTCCCAAATAAAGAATACACAACAACAGCAGTACAAAAAAACATATAGAGTAAACTAGACGTAATTAAATTCCTTAAAGGCAATCTAAAAAAAGTAACCGTAGTCCTAAAAAGTAGATAATCAACCAAAACCTTATATGCAAAAGCATACACAAAAACATTCCATAATTGGAACACCAAAGTAGTAATCAAAAGTGCATTTATCAAAAATACAAATACGCCTAACTGCTTGCTATACATATCTTGATAATTTGCTGTCTTACTAGCCCATCGCACCCTTTGATAAAACAAAGCTTTCCAAGTTGCTTCTGGGTTTGTGGTTACGATGGCTTCTTGACTTTTTAAAAAATGAACACAAGTAGCGTCTTTTGCAATAGCCTTTTGTAATAAAAAAACATCATCACCACTCGCTATATTTTCGTTTCCTTCAAATCCATTTAACGTTATAAAAAAATCTTTCTTATAACAAAAATTAGCTCCATTACACATAAAAGCCTGAGCATTTCCAAAACTACCTATGGTGGTTCCTTGTAAACTCAACAAATCTAATTGTTGAAAATTCTCTAAAAAATTACTTTGAGAATTATAAATTACGCCAGAAGCAACCATCTTCACTTTATTTTCCTGAATAAAAGCATCAAAAGTAGCCAACCATTTTTCTGGAACTACACAGTCGGCATCTGTAGTGATAATCCATTCGTTTTGAGCTATTTTAATTGCGGTATTAATAGCATCTTTTTTAGGAGAATTTGTTTTCCTTTCATTCTTAACAATCATCCATCTTCCATCTACCATCTTCCATCCTCCATCTTCCATCCTCCATCTTCCATCCTCTATCTTCCATCTTCCATCTACCATCTTCCATCCTCCATCTTCCATCCTCCATCTTCCATCCTCTATCTTCCATCTTCCATCATCCATCTTCCATCCATCAGTTGAATCATCATCCACCAAAATCACTTCAAATAAATTAGTAGGATATTCCAGTTTTTCAATAGATGCTAAAAGTTTGGGCAAATTTTCGGTTTCATTTCTAAAAGGAATTATAATCGTGAAAGTTGTCATAGGTTTAACAGTAGAAGACTTAAATAGCTTCACGTTATGAAAACCCTTCCACAGCCATAAAATATTGAGAATATATCCCAACAAAACAACATAAACACTTAAAATAAACCATTCCATAATTTATTAGATTTCCTTTGGCTTCGCTAATTTAAAACTCAACACATAATAACTCCCTAATACCACAGGAATTACTGTATTTAAAAACCACATTAAGGTACTAATAAAAAGAACAATCCATTCGTTTACTTTTAAAAATCCAAAGAAATACACTGCAACACTCCCTTTGACTGCAAAATCTAGAAAATTGAAAGTTGGCAATGCCGAGGCTAAAAAATATACCGATGTAATCATTGCCATCATAATTCCGTAAGGCAAATCAACACCAAACATAAGAAACAAAAAATAATATTGATGTGAAAAAGTGATATATCGTAATAGTCCCAAGAATATATTTTTTTGGTGAATTGCCTTCGGGATTTTATTTATTTTATGAATTAGTTTTTCTATCGAATACCCTTTAAAACTTAATTGTTTCGTCATCCATAAAACACCAAAAAGTAAAACACAAGCACCAAAAAGCATCCAAATTATTTTTGAAGGCAGTACTTCAAAATTTGCATTGAAATACAACAAGCCCAATACTCCAAAAACTATGGTTAAAACCAATTGAATTCCGTTGCAAATAAGGTTTAGGAAAATTATTTTTTTAGCTTTATCCTTAGGAAAATAAAAAGCTTTACCCGCATACTCCCCTATACCGCTGGGTGTAAAAAGTGCAAATGTCAAAGCTCCTAAAACTTGTTTAGCCGACTCAGTTACTGTAATTGGTCTCACAACCTTTACTAAGTTTTGCCATTTTAAAATTTCTAAAAACCTATTTATAAACGACAATAATAAAATAAAAAGTATAGTATAAAAAGGCTGCTTAGACAAAACTTGTTCTTGAAATCTATTAAATTCCAAAGCACTCTCCTTTGAAAGTCGGTCATATATAAAATAAAATGAACCACCTACAATTAAAAGTTTAAGTAGAAGTAGTAAGAATTGTTTAGCTTTGTTAGATATTTTTTGCATCAGGGCAAAATAACAAAAACTATTTCACAGAGTTGCACAAAGCATCTCAAAGTTTCACAGAGAATACTTTGTGGTTCTTTGTGGCTTCTCTGAGTATCTTTGTGAAATTATGAGTGAAAGAATAATTTTAGGTATTGACCCAGGGACTACCATTATGGGCTTCGGATTGATTAAAGTCATCAATAAAAAAATGGAATTTCTTCAGTTAAACGAATTAATTCTGTCTAAATATGATGATCATTACACGAAGCTTAAAGTTATTTTCGAACGCACAATTGAGTTAATTGAAACCCATCATCCTGATGAAATCGCGATTGAAGCACCTTTCTTTGGAAAAAATGTCCAATCGATGTTAAAATTAGGTCGGGCGCAGGGCGTAGCTATGGCAGCAGGTCTCTCCCGACAAATTCCTATCACGGAATATGAACCTAAAAAAATCAAAATGGCAATTACGGGTAACGGAAACGCCAGTAAAGAACAAGTGGCTAAGATGCTGCAACAGCTTTTAAAACTGAAAGAACTTCCTAAAAATCTTGACTCTACTGATGGTTTGGCGGCTGCGGTGTGTCATTTTTTTAATTCGGGAAAAATTGAAACAGGAAAAAATTATTCGGGCTGGGATGCTTTTATTAAGCAAAATGAGGATAGAGTGAAGAAATAGTTTTCAGTATTTTAGTGTTCAGTGTTCAGGGGGTTAGTGTTCAGAGCAGGAGTGGTCAGGAAGTTAGTGATCAGTATTTAGTATTCAGTGGCCAGTATTTGTATTTAGAACTTAAAATCAAATTTAAAAATAATTTAAAATGCGTTTTCAGGATTTATTAGCGTATCAAAAAGGGTTTAGTTTAGCAATGAAAATTTTTGAAACTACAAAAGTATTTCCAAAAGAAGAAATATATTCTCTAACAGATCAAATAAGAAGATCTTCTAGAAGTGTAACAATAACGATTAGTGAAGCTTATAGAAAAAGAGAATATCCAAAACATTTTCACAGTAAACTTACGGATGTTGATTCCGAAAATTCAGAAACGCAAGGTTGGCTTGAATATGCTTTAGCTTGCAAGTACATCTCTGAAGAAAAATTTCAAGAATTAACTAACAAAAGCATTGAAGTCGGTAAACTTATTAACTATATGATCCTAAATCCTCATAAATTTGGAGTCAAAAAAGACTAAAACTTACAAATGAGAGATACTAAACACTAACTATCTGAACACTGATCACTAAAATACTGATCACTAAAAACTGAACACTGAACACTGATTTCCTGAACACTAATCTCCTGAATACTGACCACTAAAATACTGAACACTGAACACTAATCTCCTGAACACTAAAAAATGAGCTCCATCTACATCCACATACCCTTCTGCAAGCAAGCTTGTCATTACTGCGACTTTCATTTTTCTACTTCAATGAAGAAAAAAGATGAAATGGTACAAGCATTAGCCAAAGAAATTTTCATGCGGAAAGACGAATTCAAAGACGAAACAGTCGAAACCATCTATTTTGGTGGTGGAACACCATCTATATTGCAGATTGCAGATTTAAGATTTCTGATTGATGAAGTATATAGAAATTTCAATGTTTCTAACAATCCAGAAATAACCATTGAAGCGAATCCAGATGATTTAAGCCCAAACTTGTCATTTCGACCGAATGAGAGAAATCACATAAAGGAATTAAAAGAAATTGGCATCAATCGCCTTTCCATAGGCATCCAATCCTTTTACGAAGAAGATTTAAAACTGATGAATCGGGCGCATAATGCCACCGAAGCCTTGGCTTGTTTACAAGTTGCTACGCAATATTTTGACAATATTACTGCCGACTTGATTTATGGTATTCCAGGGCTAACCGATGAAAAATGGGCTCAAAATATTCAAACGCTTTTAGATTTAGGTATTCCGCATATATCCAGTTATGCTTTGACCGTAGAACCTAAAACGGCACTGGCAACATTGGTTAAAAATGGGAAAATCCCAACTCCTGATGATGGAGTTGCCCACGAACAATTTCTATACTTGGTTGACACCTTAGAAAAAAATGGTTTCGTGCATTATGAGTTATCTAATTTTGGAAAAGAAGGTTATTTTTCTAAAAATAATTCAGCGTACTGGCTGGGTAAAAAATATATTGGTATAGGACCTTCAGCACATAGTTATGACGGGAAAAACCGTTCGTGGAATGTTGCCAATAATTCGCTGTATGTAAAATCATTGGCAGACAATAAATTACCAAGCGAAATTGAAATATTATCTTTAACCGATCGTTATAATGAATATGTTATGACAGGTTTACGAACCATTTGGGGTGTTTCTCTGGAACGAATTGAAAAGGAATTTGGAGTAGCATATTTGGAATATTTATTACAAAATGCCTATTTTCACCTTAAGGAAGGTAAATTAGAAATTACGAATCAAATTTTAAAAACCACTCGTAAAGGAAAATTCTTTTGTGATGGGATAGCGAGTGATTTGTTTTTTGTAAATTGAGATTAACCACAAAGGACACAAAGAAGGCACAAAGCTCACGAAACCTTGTAAAATTAGCGTAAAACTTAGCGCTTTGCGGTTAAAAAAAACAATTAGTTAGTGAAATAATCAAATGATAAAAAAAATAATTACATTCCTTTTGTTTTCTTCGATTTGTTTTGCCCAAAACTGTAACTGCAAATCAAACCCTCAACTAAACGAGATTATTACTTGTAAGAAAACCATATTCAAAAACGGCGCAAAACTTTACCGTCAGTTCAATTGTGATTCGTCTTGGGTGGTTTTCGAATATAAAAACAAAAAAAGAATTTTAGATTCGTTAGATAAAGAACTAATTGACCTAACAGGAAGACTTGGTTTTTCAAATTGGGAAGAATATAAAAATACTTTTTTGGTTACCTATCGTAATATTTCAGGATGTTGCTACCCTAACAATGATTTTTTATACAATAAAACTAATGGCAAGAAAATCATAGATTTTGGTATGGAAATTCTAAGCAACGAAGAAAACAATTCCGGATACACGGTGTATTTGGATACTGAAAATTTTAATGTTTTATACATTGTTAATCTGACCAAAGGTTTTTATTTTGAGAAAAAATTACCACAACAGTTTATAAAAAAAACTTTAGATATTGCAGACATTCCTCAATCAGATCCGCGTCAACTAATTGAATTTATTGATATTAAAAACGGATTATTTACTTTTAAGTACAATTACAAAATTAAAAAAAACGGGAAATGGCTTATAGGGCTTTCAAAAGTTGATTTAAAAAAAGAGTTAGGAAAGAAAAGTATCGTTTACTTTTAAAAATGGGAAACTAAAAAGTAAATTAAAATGTTGCTAAACAGTATAAAAAACAAATTATTTTACCAAAATAAATACAAAACACACTCCGAAGTTGTAATTATTGCTTGTTACTTTAACCCTTTAAAATCGCCGTATCGAAAAAAAGCATTTTCCATTTGGTATGAAAGTATAAAGCACTTAAACCATTATATACTAGAATGCGTTATAGGAGACAATGAGCCTCAATTACAAGAATATAAACAAATCAAAACGGTATATACTCCAAATATGCTTTGGCATAAGGAAAGTTTGTTAAACAAGATCATTTTAGATTTACCTAATAAATTCAAGTATGTGTTTTGGTTAGATACAGATATTATATTTACGAATAAAAATTGGTTGATTCAAGGGGTTGAAGCACTCAAGGACAATCACATTATACAGCCTTTTGATTTTTGTGTTCATCTTGACAAAGACGAAACAAGCCCGTCATTTGCTATCGACGGACTCAAAAAAATGGAATTGCCTAATGCAAAAAACAATAAGGTTTGGCGTAGTTTCTGTACTAATTATTTTGAAAACCAATATTGGAAAGATGAAAATTATAATAATCACGGTCACGTAGGTTTTGCTTGGGGCGCAAAGAGAGAAGTTTTGACTCAAATGCCTCTATACGATAAAGCTTTAATAGGAGGAGCTGATCATATCATAGCTCACGCAGCAGCAGGACAAATTCCGCATACCTGCATCACAAAATCGTTTACCGACAATCTTGAAGAAGTAAATGAATGGAGTTCTCAATTTTACGCTATAGTTCAAGGAAAAATTGGCTATGTGAAAGGTGATCTTTTTCATTTGTGGCACGGCGATTTAGAAAAACGTCAATATTTAAAACGTATTCAAGAGTTTACACCAAAATCGAAAAATATTACCGAAAAAGACGACAATGGTCTTTATAAAACAAATAAAGAAAACGATGAATATGTAACCAAATATTTTGCAGCAAGAGAATTTTCTAACGAAACTAGTACTTTGAACTCAATCAATAACAGCATTTTTATGACAAATAACGAAATTGCTTCAAATACTGAAGGATTTACAGAAGGCTTTGGTGGCGGAGATTTTAGTGGTGGTGGAGCCGGTGCCGATTGGGGGGATTCTAAGGATGAAAAAACTGATACTTTTTCATAAATTAAATTAAATTAAAAAAAACTAAAAACTAAACAATCATTTTTTTCTAATTTTGGAAGTGATAAGCCTGAAAATTATTCAAACTAATTTTTACACATATTTTCAATCTGTATCTGCAAAAAAATTAAAATGAAAAAACAACAACTTTATTATTTTATCCTCCTTTTATTTATAGTACTGTCTTGTAAAAAAGAAGCAAAAAAAGAACAAGTTCCAATTAAAAAAGTTACTGATACTTCAGTTGTTGAACAAGACACATCCATAAATATTAAAAAAGAAGTTAAAAGAAATGATTACAAGAATGTTGTCATTCATAAAGAATTTAAAGACTCTCTAAATATTAAATTTTCGAATTTAGAAAGCGATGATAAATTCGTTTTCGAAATACCTGAAGGCAATATTAACACAACTACTTCATCAATAAAGATTTACAATTCTGAAAATGAATTAATTTACAAAAAAGAATTTCAGACTAGAGAAATCATAAATGGTTATGCAATTGATGATCGCTATTACTCAGATGAAGAAATAGAAAACTATATTCTCGAAGAAGCTAAATTAATGCTTTCAAAAGATAGTTTTGTCAATTTAGATACAGACATTGAAAAAGGAGGAATGCTTGATAGAGAAAAAAACGAGTTTGAGAATTATTTAGTTTTCACAGAATGCAAAAATGAGAAAAGACCACTTTTTGTCATAGGGTTAGCTGAAGAAGATATCACTTATATTGGGTATTCCAGTAAGAAGAACAAAGCTTTTGATGTAATTTACTGCTGTTAAGGAGTGGTTTAAAATATTTGTAACTATTCAGCTAGTTAGATAAAATATGAATAAAGCAATAACTGGATAGATATGATAAATGATAAAAAAACATAAACAACGAGGTTTAATAATTATCCGTTCAGGTTACAAAGCCCACAGTTCCCTATTTATACCCAACTAGTGGGATTAAATATACAAGTCATAAGGTCGTTTTAACTTACGTTTAGGTTCTAAACTAAAGTGATGGGGTTCTAAATATAAAATTTTATATTACTAAACCCTAACAATGGGGTTAACAACCCCAAATTAGGGTTAAATAACCCCAAAAATGGAGTTAACCAACCTGAAAGTTTTATTAAAAAAGACTATTATTTGCCTTTATAACCTGAACACTACACTAAACAACCTGAAAATAATAGTAAAAGAAGTGAAATAAGCACTTTCATACTTAAAAACCTTACTTCGACAAGCTCAGTAACCTTTGATTCGAAGTTTCAGGACTTAAACAAGTTTTAACAAAATGTACGAAAAAACCGTAATTCAAAATCATTAGCAATACATACTTTAGCCGATTATTTTTTTTAAACACCTAAAAAACAATGAGCATCGTTGCAAAATTATATATAGAAGACCAAGAACACGACATTAAACACCTTAAAATTAGCATTCATCAGGAAACCGACCATAGAGACCTTCCAGTAGGAAACCCTTAGGTGGTTATTTTGATATACAAGTAGAAGCAGGCAAAGAAAACATTTTTATTGATTGGATGCTACAACACAATGGGTTAAAAGATGTAAAAATAGTAATCCCTTCTCGTTTTGCAGGAGGCAAGAGCCGAGCAATTGAACTAAAAGATACGTATTGTGTTTCGTACAATGATTCATTTACTTCGACAACCAGCGAGCCTATGAGTACTACTTTTAGACTATCGCCTGGAGGGATTTATAACAATGGCGTTCTAGCTGAGGGAATAAAAAAACACTGGCACGACGAAAAACCTGTGGAACAACCAAAACCGCTAGAGGATAACAAAGACGAAGAAAAGAAAGTTATCTTGTCATTTAAGCCTGCTAATGCAAATGATGTGAAAAATGGTAAATTTGGTTTTGACGACTATAAATCTGAATTAAAAAAATACTATACAGGTAAATCATATGCTAGTTTTGAAAACGAATACAAACCCATTCAAGTCTATGGTGAAAAATACTTTCCTTCGTGGTTGAGCATTAGAAAGGGACAAACCATAACTTTAGAAATAACAGAGAGCAAACGAAAAAACTATCCTCTTTTTAATGAAATTAAGTTTGCAGATACGCCTGATTTTACTTTTGAACCCGCCGACTTAAAAAACGCAAAACAAGTAAAAATAACCTGCAACAACGAAGGAAAAACATCCCAACTTAAAGTGGAGGGTGATGGTGTTGTTGTAGGAGCACTGAATGTTTTTTATCCTAAACCAAGGGAAGTAAAATTACATTGGGTGGTGGTGAATTATAATCAAGGGGATAAGGATACGATTAACGAGGATTTTGATTCAAATATACTTACTGAATATTTTAAAAAAGCATTTAATCCATCTCTTATTGACATTAACATTATAAATTTAGCTCCTGAAATCTTAGATATTACTTCGCCAGTAACTAGCCCTGAAGAGAAAGGAATAATAGACGGACTAAGCAATTATTTTACAAATGGGAGTAAAAATAATATAGCACAAGATAGGGATTTAAAATTGGAGTTTTTGCACTATTTGCATCAGCTACATTTAAAACGGCAAAAAGTTGCTCAAACAAATGAAGTATATTTATACCTAACTAATTTAAAAAGTGAAACGATAACCGAATCAGCTACATCTAGTGATTATGAAGATACTGCGTCTGGTAATGGAGCAACCTATAAAAATTATTCGATAATGTTTTTAGGGAATACAAATAAAAAGCCAGAGGTAGAAATTCCCCACGAAATTATGCACGCTTTAGACTTAGAACACACTTTTAATCCAAATAATAAACATATTTTTGAAATTGGTAAAACAAAAAACTATATGGATTATGACAACACAAAAGAATCCTTATGGGTGTGGCAATGGCAACTATTACACTAAAAAATAACTTTATGAAAAAAATATATTTAATATTTTCAATATTTATACTTTTAGCTTGTTCTTCTACTAAACAGATACAATCTGATATTTCTGATTGTGTAATAGATGATAAAATTTCAGAAGCAGAAAAAACAATAAATATTGAACCTTATAAGAAAGAATTAGAAAAGGCAGGCTTTTTTAGAATAAAAGACACTGATACTCTTAAGGTTTCTATAGCTATTTCAAGTGAAAATTGGAAGAAATACAGTATAAATAAAGTAACTTATCTAGAAAGACAAATACTATACGATAAAAAGACATTAAAAGTAGTAAGGTCATTTTTAAAATATGATAAGGGGCGTTTCAAAATAGGCAACGAATACTTTTACAATGATAAAGGAGAAGTTATAAAAACGATAGATCATAATCAGTATAATAAATATCCTATTTGCTATAAAGACA
>JASGCW010000147.1 GCA_030053945.1 Limnohabitans sp. | reverse complement strand
ATTATTATCGAGTATATGGTTTTATAAAATAAAAAATAAATTTAAAATGACTAATAATAATTGCTTGCTAATCACTGGGGGGACTGGTTCATTCGGTTGTGCTGTATTAAATAGATTTCTGTATACGGATCATTTTAGTGAAATTCGTATTTTAAGTAGAGACGAAAAGAAGCAGGATGATTTGCGCAAAAGATTGAATGATTCAAAGATAAAATTTTATATCGGTGATGTCAGGGATTTTTCAAGTATTGAAGCTGCGGTTAAAGGTGTGGATTATATTTTCCATGCTGCAGCTTTGAAACAAGTCCCCTCTTGTGAGTTTTTTCCAATAGAGGCTGTAAAAACTAATATCATTGGTACAGAGAATGTGTTGAAAGCTGCTGAAAAATACGAGGTAAAAAAAGTGGTTGTACTAAGTACGGATAAAGCTGTCTATCCAATCAATGCAATGGGTATGTCCAAAGCAATGATGGAAAAAGTTATGGTGGCAAGGTCTAGGAACTTAGATGATACAAAAACAATCTTTTGCGCAACACGGTACGGTAATGTAATGGCTTCTAGAGGATCTGTTATTCCTTTATTTGTTGAACAAATGAAAGCGGGTAAAAATCTAAGTATAACAGACCCTAATATGACAAGGTTTATGATGACTTTAGAGGATGCTGTTGACTTAGTATTATTTGCATTTGAAAATGCTAAACAAGGAGACTTATTTGTTCAAAAAGCGCCAGCAGCTACTGTGGAAACATTAGCAAGAGCATTAATAGAATTATATAAATCTGAGAGTAAAATAAATATCATAGGTGTTCGTCATGGAGAGAAACTATATGAAACACTGGTTAATAGAGAGGATATGGTAAAAGCTGAGGATATGGGAAATTACTTCAGAATTCCAGCTGATAATAGAGATTTGAATTATGAACAGTATTTTTCAGAAGGCATTCAAGATTCATTTAATTTAGACGAATATCACTCACACAATACTATTCAATTAGATATAGATGGAATGAAACAATTATTGTTTAAACTTCCAATGATAAAAAGTGATATTCTAGGAGATACTGGCGCATTACAATATCCATATTAAATGAAATTGAAAATAGGTATAACAGGGCAGTCAGGGTTTGTTGGGAGACATCTTTATAATACAATCGGCTTATACCCAGTTCTATATGAAAAAATTCCATTTGAAAAATCTTATTTTCAAGATGATAATTTATTAGATAATTTTATTTCTAATTGTGATGTTATAATTCATTTAGCGGCTGTTAATAGGCATTCTGATCCCAGTACATTATATACTAAAAATGTTGAACTTTCAAGGAAGTTGTATGCTTCGTTACTAAGAACAAATTCCAAGGCACATGTTATTTTTTCATCCTCAACCCAAGAAGAAATAGATAACCCTTATGGGAAAGCAAAAAAAGAATCTCGAGAATTATTGACTCAATGGGCATTGAAAGCTGGAACAAAATTTACTGGCTTAATTATTCCAAATGTATTTGGTCCTTTTGGCAAGCCTTATTTCAATTCTGTAGTAGCAACATTTTGTCATCAACTTTCGCATAATGAAGACCCCAAAATTGATTTAGATGGTGAGTTGAAATTAATTTATGTTTCTGATTTAGTTTCTGAAATTTTAAATACAATACATTCGGATAGTACAGGAAATATTAAAATTACACATACACATCAAATTAAAGTTTCGGGGATTTTAGCCTTACTTAATTCATATAAAACAGACTATGGTATTGCTGGAATTATCCCGTCATTTAAAAATACATTCGAATTGAATTTATTTAACACATTCAGATGTTATATGGATTTGAAAAACCATTTTCCTGTTAAGTTTAAAAAAAATGTAGATCCTAGAGGTGCGTTTGTAGAAATTATCAGATTAAATGTTGGCGGCCAAGTATCATTTTCCACAACATTACCAGGTATTACTAGAGGCAATCATTTTCATACTCGCAAAATTGAGCGTTTCGCTGTAATTAAAGGAAAAGCAATAATTCAACTGCGACAAATTGGCACAATGAATGTGGTAGATTTTTACTTAGATGGGGAAGAACCATCTTATGTAGATATGCCAATATGGTACACACATAATATTAAAAATATCGGGGAAGAAGAATTGTATACGATTTTTTGGATAAACGAATTTTATAATCCAGAAGATCCAGATACATTTATGGAAACGGTTTAATGAAAATTATGAAATTGAAATTAAAAGTAATGACAGTTGTCGGCACTCGCCCAGAGATTATTCGTTTAGCTAGAGTAATGGCAAAGTTAGATGACTCGTCAGCAATTGAACATGTTATTGTCCATACAGGACAGAATTATGATTACGAGTTAAATCAAATTTTCTTTGATGATATGGGAATTCGTAAGCCAGATTATTTTTTGGATGCTGCAGGAGCAACTGCTACTGAAACAGTAGGTCAAATTTTAATAAAAATTGATCCTTTGTTAGAAGAATTAAAACCAGATGCATTTTTAGTATTAGGTGATACAAATAGCTGTTTATGTGCTATACCTGCTAAGAAAAGACATATTCCGATTTTCCATATGGAAGCTGGTAATAGATGTTTTGATCAACGTGTACCAGAAGAAACCAATCGTAAAATTGTTGATCATATTTCTGATATCAATTTAACATATAGTGACATTGCTAGAGAATATTTATTAAGAGAAGGATTACCTGCTGATAGAATTATTAAAACTGGTTCTCCAATGTTTGAAGTTTTAAATCATTACTTAACTTCTATCCAAAATTCGGATGTATTAAGTAGATTAAATTTAACCCCACATCAATACTTTGTTGTATCTGCTCATAGAGAAGAGAATATTAGCAGCGATAAGAACTTTATAGGGTTATTAGAAAGTTTAAATCTAATTGCAAAAAAATATAATTTCCCAATTATAGTAAGTACCCATCCTCGTACAAGAAAAATGATTGATGTAAAGGGTATTGCTTTGCACAAAAATATTCAATTGTTAAAACCTTTGGGATTTAATGATTACAATGCTCTACAAATGAATTCATTTGCTGTATTGTCTGACAGCGGTACAATATCAGAAGAATCATCAATCTTAAATTTCCCAGCGTTAAATATTCGTCAAGCCCATGAACGTCCAGAAGCCATGGAAGAAGCTTCAGTGATGATGGTCGGATTGAACCCTGAAAGAATTATGCAAGGTTTAGCTCAGGTATCAGTTCAAAATAGAGGAGGGGTAAGAGATTTTAGAAGAGTAGTAGATTATTCTATGCCTAACGTTTCAGATAAAGTTGTTAGAATAATTATTTCATATGTAGACTACATTAAAAGAGTTGTTTGGAGTGAGTAATAATTGTAATATTTTATTGGTTACTTGCGTATTTCCTCCTGAACCTGTAGTTTCAGCTAGTTTATCTTTTGATATTGCATCAGAACTTTCCAAATCACACAATGTTACAGTTATTTCTCCAATTCCATCTAGACCAAATGGAATGAAATTTGAAGAGATTAATAACTTGTATAATTCTTTTGTACACAATAGACTTGAATCTTATATAAGTAAGAAATCTACTATGTATAGTAGATTTAGAGAGAGTCATTCTTTTGGACTACAGACATCAAAGTATATTAAACAAAATTATAAAAATATTGATTTAATTTACATGAATACATGGCCTCTATTTGCACAACTTTATACGGTATTTGCCGCAAAAAAGTTTTCAATACCAGTAATTACTCACATCCAAGACATTTATCCAGAATCATTAACTCAGAAGTTACCAATTTTAGGGAACATTTTAAATAAATGTTTGTTGCCGTTTGATAAATTAATTTTAAGGAATAGTAGTTCTGTGGTTACAATTTCTTATGGAATGAAAGATGTATTAGTAAAGACCCGGAAATTATCTACAAAAAAAGTCTTTGTTGTATATAATTGGCAAGATGAGAGTAAATTCAATATTAATTTCGAAAATTTAAATCATAAAAAAGATTGCTTCACTTTTATGTTTGTAGGGAGTTTAAGTATTCTTGCAAACATTGAAAGTTTAATCATTGCTTTTAATAGCGCAAATCTAAGTCAATGTAAGTTAATCATTGCAGGTGAAGGTACAGAGAAACAGAATTTAATTTCTTTTGTAGCAAAAAACAACATTGAAAATGTAAAATTCCTGAGTTTTGAATCAAAAGATGTGGGTTTAATTCAGTCTAAAAGTGATGTTTTAGTTTTGGGTTTGAAGCAAGGTGCATCGGCATTGGCTTTTCCCTCAAAGATTCCTGCCTATATGTTTTCTTCTCGACCAATTCTTGCTTATGTTGATGCTCAAAGTGATATAGCAGAGACAATTCATAATGCAAATTGTGGATGGGTTGTTCCGTCAGGTAATATTGATGAATTAAAAAAATGTTTCATTGAGATTAGTGCAATTGAAAAATCCGATTTGAGAAATATGGGTGAAAACGGAAAGAGATATGCAAATCAGCACCTTTCTCGTTCCATTAACTTAAATAAGATAGTTTCTGTAATTGAAACTCATTTGGTTTAGTTGAAATAATGTAACATTATTAATTAGACAATATTATTCGGTAATTTTTAGTTTTAAAAGTAAATAATTAAAGGGTTTTGACTAAATTAATTCAACTTAAAAAAGAAGACGCTGCTGAAATAACAGTAATTCATTGTCTCGCTTTTCCTGGTTTTTTTTTGACTGATTTGGGAAAAGATGTTTTGCTTGTTTTTTACTCAGCACTTATCCAAGATAAATCGACAATTGTTTGGGGAGTAAAAAATGATCAGAAACTTATAGGATTTTTTGTTGCATCAACAACCCCAAAGGGGCTATACACCAGGATTTTTTTAAATAATATTTCCAAATTTGTTGCCCCTTTAACTATTTCATTTATAAAGAATATTAGTTTTTTGAAAAAGATGATTACTTCATTCAATTCATCAAACTCTCTCGATGTTACATCGACTTATCCATCTTCACTACTTTCAATCTGCGTTAGTCCAGCATATTCGGGTAAAGGGGTTGGAAAAATGCTTTTAAATAAGTTAGAAAATGAACTTGAACTTCAAAATCAAATAGGATATTACTTAACAACTGATTCAGAAAAAAATGATGCCACCAATCATTTTTATTTAAGTTATGGTTTTAAACTTCATGGTGTTTTAAGTCAAGGTAAACGAATAATGAATATATACGTAAAAGATTTAAAATGAAAATACCCTTTTCACCACCCTACGTCGATGACGACATAATAAATGAGGTTGTTGATTCACTTTCTTCAGGGTGGATCACTTCTGGCCCTAAGGTGAAAGCTTTGGAAGAAGAAATCTGTAAGATAACAGGAGTATCAAAATCGGTTTGTGTCAACTCTTGGACGTCAGGAGCCATTTTAGTATTGAAATGGTTTGGCATAAAAGAAGGTGATGAAGTTATTGTTCCGGCGTATACTTATAGTGCAACTGCTTTGGCGGTATTGCATTGTGGTGCAACTCCGGTAATGGTTGATATTACAGGAGATTTCACTATTGATGTAAAATCCATTGAAAAAGCGATAACAGCTAAGACTAAGGTTATAATGCCAGTTGATATAGCAGGTTGGCCTTGCGATTATGATGCTATCAATGTTTTAGTTAATAAAGAATTGGTTAAAAGGCAGTTTATAGCAGAGTCGGATAAACAAGACATTTTAGGAAGAATATTGGTAATTTCTGATGCCGCCCATTCTATTGGAGCAATGTATAAAGGCACACCTGCAGGGAAGTTAACAGACCTTACCATTTTTTCATTCCATGCTGTTAAAAATATCACTACAGCAGAGGGTGGGGCTATATGTTTGAATTTGCCGGACAGTTTTGATAATGAGGCGGAATATAAAATAATGAAGTTATATACGCTCAATGGTCAAAATAAAGATGCATTTACTAAGTCTCAAGCAGGTGGTTGGAAATACGATATACTTTTTGCTGGATTGAAAGTGAATATGCCAGATGTATGTGCGGCTATTGGTTTGGCTCAAATCAGAAAATATGATATTTTATTGCTTAAAGAAAGGGAAAGAGTTGCCAGAGCATACCATGCATTCTTTTCTAAATTTAAACAATTTGAATTGCCACCGTTGGAAGATGAAAACAGAAAATCATGCTTCCATTTGTATGCGCTTCGTTTAAACAGGTGCACGGAAGAACAAAGAGATTTAATTATAGAAGAAATTACGCAAAAAGGGGTGGCTGTTAATGTGCACTTTATCCCTATGCCTATGTTAACAGTGTTTAAAAATCTAGGTTACAAAATCGAAGATTATCCAGTTGCTTATGATAACTATTCGAGAGAAATATCCTTGCCAATTTATCCGCAATTAACAAATGAGCAGATAGACTATGTCTGTGAAGCTGTGCTCTCTTCTTACAAGAAAGTAGTACATGATTAGAATATTTGATTTTTTCTTTTCATTTTTAGGTTTAATCCTTTTATCACCATTATTTCTATTAATTGCTCTTTTAATCAAGATAAGCTCATCTGGGCCAGTTCTCTATAAGCAAGCCAGAATTGGGTTGAACGGATTAAATTTTAATGTGTATAAATTCCGTTCAATGCGGTTGAACTCAGATAAGTTAGGTTTAATAACGGTTGGTGGTCGTGACCCTAGAGTAACTCCTATAGGATATTACTTAAGAAAATATAAATTAGATGAACTTCCGCAGCTTATTAACGTACTAACTGGAGATATGAGCTTGGTTGGTCCACGTCCAGAAGTGAAAAAGTATGTGGATTTGTATACTAAGGAACAACGTAAAGTGTTATCCATTCGTCCTGGCATTACAGATTGGGCATCCATTTATTATCGAGACGAAAATGTGATTCTTGGACAATCCGCTGATCCTGAGAAAGACTACATTGAAAAAGTAATGCCAGATAAGCTGAATTATAATTTTATTTATATTGAGAATTATGGCCCCGTAGAATATTTCAAAATTATCTTTAGTACGCTTTGGCATATTGTTGTGCCAGTTATGAAGTGAACTGATCAAGTACATCTTCCTTACCGTCTTTGGTAAGGGGTTTGGGGATCGAATCAAGAAGGATACAGGTAAAGCATCAATATCAACTGGCTCTCAGTCTTTTAGAGAGAGAAAATTTCATGTAATGTCGACATTGACGGCATAGGATCAATAATATTTAGTCGTCCCTTAAAAACTCATTTTTTGTTTCAAAAGAATTGGGAATAGTT
>JASGCW010000146.1 GCA_030053945.1 Limnohabitans sp. | reverse complement strand
TATAATCTATATTTTGCTGATATACAAGGTTTTATTTAATTATGAATGAGCCTAAATATTTTTGCTAAATTCAAGTTCAGTGCTTCAATTGAGAGTTTTAGTGCTAAAAATCGCCACATCGCAAAGCCAAAAACCATTAAACAAACCCATTGACAAAATAAACTATGGCGTGAAATACTTTAATGTTATTTAGGTGATTATTTTGAAAATTTCATTAATGAGCAAATTGCTGCTGGTTAATATAACTCAACCAACGACGGTCTCCTTTTTTTGGAATTTAGTCCAATTTAGTCCAAAAAAGAGGCTGTCCAAAAAAAGTGTATTTAAGGACAGCCTTTTTATTACTGATTATAACGCTCCTTATATTTTTTATACAACTTTGTTTGATGAGATTCTAAAATAATTTCTCGTCCTTGAATAAATGCTTTTGTCAATTGGTTTGTGCTCATATCAAGAGCATCTCCTTCAGAAATAAAAAGAGTAGCATCTTTTCCCACTTCTAAACTACCGCAAAAAGAATCTATGCCTAAAATTTTGGCTGAATTTAATGTAATCGTTTGCAACGCTTGTTCTTTTGTCAAACCATAAGCAACCGCAGTTCCAGCGTTAAATGGTAAATTTCTGGTATTCATTCGTTCCTTGTCGCCACTATTTTCGATTCCTACTGTAATACCAGCATCAACTAATAATTTTGGTAATTTATATGGCAAATCAATATCATCATTATCTAATGTAGGAAGATTATGGGTTTTATTAACTAATACAGCAATATTGTTTTTCTTTAACAAATCGGTTACTTTATACGCTTGGTACCCTCCTACTATTACGACTTTCTTAATATCAAACTCTTTTGATAGCTGCACTGCATCTATGATCTGCTTTTCTTCATCGGCATTAATAAACAAGGTTTGAGTACCTTGGAATAATCCTTTTGTTGATTTAAAAACTAAATCAATTTCCTTAGGGTCTTCTTGATTATATGCGCTTGCTTTTGATAAAAACGCTCTAATTTCATCTACTTGTTTCAAATAATCCTTATTTGCCTCAATAGTACCGGGTTCTGCCCACCAACCACTTTTTTTGAACGTAGATGGAAAATTCAAATGAATACCTTCATCTTCTTTTATGATTGCTTCTTGCCAATTCCAAGCGTCTAATTGCACTACCGAAGAAGTACCCGAAATTCTACCCCCACGAGGTACAATTTGGGCTATTAATACACCATTTAGACGTGCTGTTTCCACCACTTTAGATTCTGAATTGTAAGCAATAACACTTCTAACGTTTGGAGTAAATCCTCCAATTTCAGATTCATCATTCGAGGCTTTGACAGCATCAATTTCTACCAATCCCAAAGTAGAATTTGGCGTAATAAATCCAGGATAAATATGTTTTCCTTGTGCATCAATGACATTCTCATACGAAGACCTATCCATTTTAACCAAAGTAGCATCTGCAACCAAAGTTAATTTTCCTTCTTTAAAGCCAATTAACGCATTTTGAATTACTTGTCCATTTCCTAAATGAGCAATTCCGTTTTGTATCAGAATAGATTTCTCTTGCTTTTTTGCTGGAACTTGTTGTGCTTGTATTGTCAAAAAAGGTAACAATAACAATGCGTATATACTATATTTCTTCATCTTACTCTCTAATTTTACTCTTCTAAACTATCACAATGATAATGTACTTTTTCTTTTTTAGTAGCTGGTTGCATTGCAGCTCCCTTATTCTTTTCTTGCAACAACATATTGATAAGTTCAGCTCTTGCTTTTGCCATATCATTACGAAGTTCTTTGTCTTTTTCAATATCAAAATACACCACTCCTTCCACTAAGGTTTTTTCAGCCTTTGCATATACCGAAAGTGGATTATCACTCCACAATACTAAATCGGCATCTTTACCTATCTTAACACTCCCTACTCTATCATCTAAATGCAATAATTTTGCAGGATTCAGTGTCACCGTTTTCCAAGCTTCCTCTTGTGTTAATCCACCGTATTTTATTGACTTAGCGGCTTCTTGATTCAATCTGCGTGACATCTCGGCATCGTCAGAATTGATTGCTACCACTAAACCTTGCTTATGCATTAATGCTGCGTTGTAAGGAATGGCATCATTTACCTCAAATTTATACGCCCACCAGTCTGAGAAAGTAGAAGCTCCTACGCCGTGTTTCTTCATTTCATTTGCTACTTTGTACCCTTCAAGAATATGTGTAAAAGTATTCACATTAAAATTGAATTTTTCAGCTACATTCATTAACCCTAAAATCTCCGATTGTACATACGAATGACAAGAAATAAAACGTTTTTTATTGATTATTTCAGCTAATGTTTGCAATTCTAAATCGGTTCTAGGCTCTTTAAGATTGGCTTTCTTACCTTGTTCTCTATATATTTTCCAAGATTCTTCATATTCTTTTGCTCTTGAAAAATAATCCATAAAAACTTGTTCAACCCCCATACGTGTTTGTGGAAATCTTGTTGGATTTTGAATTCCCCAATTAGATTGCTTCACATTTTCACCCAATGCAAATTTGATAAACTTAGGTGAGTTTTGAAAAATCATTTCTTCTGGCGACAATCCCCATTTCCAGCGTACAATAGCTGAACGTCCTCCTATAGGATTTGCTGAACCGTGCAATAATTGTGAAGTAGTTACTCCTCCTGCCAAATTTCTGTAGATATTAACATCTTCAGAGTTAACCACATCTTCAATGGTAACTTCCGCAGACGAATTATGTCCGCCTTCATTTACCCCTTTTGAAATAGCAATATGCGAATGTTCGTCTATAATTCCACTAGTTAGGTGTTTACCAGTAGCATCTATCACGGTAGCCTCTACATCAGTCAAATTAGCACCTATGGCAGTAACTTTTCCATTTTTAACTAATACATCGGTTTCTTTAAGAATTCCATCCTTCTCATTTGTCCAAACCGTTGCTTTTTTAAACAAAAGTGATTTTGGCGTAGGTTTTTGAGCATTTCCAAAAGAAACATTGGGGTATGTAACTGGAAAAACTTTATTAATTTCAATTTTATCCTCTTTTTTCTTTTCGGCAGAAATTGCTCCAATTTTCTTAGCTTCCCAACTTACTTCTTTTCCATCTGACAAAACTGCTTTCCCTGAAATTTGATTAACATCATTGATAAGAGCAGACAATCTATGATATTCAGTTTTGATAGTATCTTTTGTCTTAAGCATCAGATTCATCCAATTATTAGCATAAGTAAACTTTGAATTTACTTTCTTGTCGGCGCTATTTTTAATTTCAGCTTTAGGAGTATTTGCTTCTCCATCAATCTTCATTTTATACACTTCATTATTGAAAGTTATCTCATAATTACCACGAACATCTTTCAATTTTATGTCATTAACCACATATTTTTTTCCATTAACCCAATTTTCATATAAAATGGTTTTTGGATCAAAAATATCTCCAGAAGCAATTAAAAAATTAGCATAAAATCCAGCTTTTAAACTTCCTATTTCATTCGATTTTCCAATTAAAGCAGCTGGAATTGTAGTAAGTGCTTCTAAGGCTTTGGTTTTATCAAAGCCATATTTGATTGCTTTTTGTAAGTTGGTTTTAAAATCATCTATTTTTTTCAACTTATCTGTTGTAAGAGCAAAAGTCACTCCGTTTTCAGACAAGACTTTTAGATTTGTAGGTGCTTGATTCCAAAAGCGCAAATCAGCAAATTCCATCTGATTCGCCTGATAAGAATCGGTTACATCATAAGCCTCAGGAAAATTAATAGGAATGATAAATTTGGCATTTGTCTTTTTTATTTCGTCAATACGTTCAAATTCATTTCCTGAACCTTTAAGTAAAAAATTCAGTCCGAACTCCTTCCCTAATTTGGCTACCCTCAAACTATTTAATTTGTCTTCAGATGCAAAGATCTGAACCAATTTTTCATTTTTTATCAAGGCTTCTAAAGCTACATCTTTATACTCTGAATTACCTTGTTTGTACCACTTAGCATCATAATACATTTGTTTTAAAAGGGCAATCATTCCCATCAATGAAGATGGATACGCCTGATTTGAATTAGCACTTCGAGTAAAAGCAAAATGATTTGATATTGAACTTGACAAAAATTTGTTAGTTTCCTTTTCGTTATTTAAAAAAACTAATGCTCCAGTACCACGAGCAATTCCATCTGGAATATGCGTATTTACTATACCAAAACCAGCTTTGAGAAACTCTTCGGCTTTATTTGAATCATATTTGAATGCATCTACTACATTAACCTCTGTTTTTATATGATCATTCCAATAGTATCCTTTTCTTTTAGTATCATAAATAGGATTATTATTCCTATTAGGTTGCTGCGATTTTGCTTCTTCTACCCCAAAAGAAGTATATAAATCTATAAAAGATGGATAAATTGTTTTGCCGTCTAAGGATACAACTGTTGCCCCTTTAGGAACATTTATTGTCGCACCTACAGCTATAACTTTACCTTCTTTAATAAGCAATGATCCTTTGTCTATTACTTGATTAGCATCAATATAAATTTTAGCATTGGTAAATAACAGATAATTAGAATAACTACTCTTTATGGATTCGTTATTAGGAAAATACTCCTGTCCAAAGGCAGTGTTTACGATTAATCCAAAAAGAAATAAATAAAACAGTTTTCGCATAATTACAATTTTATGTTCTAAAAGTAGTAAAAAATAATGCATTAAAACAAGGAATACTTTCTTAAACAAAATTTTAAAAAATAAACCAATATAGACTAAAAGTTCGCAGTTTAGTTAAAACGGACTGAAAGTCTGCACTTGTAGAACCTCAAATTTTGTCACAGATTTCACAGTTTTACACAGATTAATTTGTAAAATCTGTGGTTTAAATTTTTTAGAACCTGAAAGGAAAAAGTACTAAAGCACATAGTTATAACTATTTTTTGAGACCAATAAAAAGTTTTTAATAAAATTCAATAAATATTTTTATTTTTACAGCATTATATGCCATTAAAAAAAATATACGCCTTATGTTAGTAAAAGTTTTTGGAAGCGCCGTTTTTGGCGTTGACGCCACCACCATTACTGTTGAAGTTAATACCGATAAAGGTATAGGATACCACTTAGTAGGACTGCCAGATAATGCCATCAAAGAAAGTAGTTATCGTATTGCAGCCGCACTAAAAAACAACAATCATCATTTTCCTGGAAAAAAAATAACCGTTAATATGGCTCCCGCCGATTTACGCAAGGAAGGTTCAGCATACGATTTAACAATCGCCATTGGAATTCTTGCTGCTTCAAACCAACTCAATCCAGATGAAATAGGAAATTACATTATTATGGGAGAACTCTCTCTTGACGGAGGTCTTCAACCCATAAAAGGTGCGTTACCTATTGCCATCAAAGCGAAAGAAGAAGGATTCAAAGGCTTTTTCCTTCCTAAACAAAATGTAAAAGAAGCAGCCATTGTTACAGGACTTGATGTATATGGCGTTGAAAACATTTCGGAAGTCATTGATTTTTTAAATGGAAAAGGCACTATTGAACCAACTACTATTAATACAAGAGAAGAATTTTATAAAACTTTAGATTTTCCTGAATTTGATTTTGCAGAAGTACGCGGACAAGAGTCTATTAAACGCTGTATGGAAATTGCTGCTGCAGGAGGGCATAACATTATCCTCATAGGACCGCCAGGTGCAGGAAAAACGATGTTAGCAAAACGTTTGCCTAGTATATTACCTCCTATGACTTTAAAAGAAGCCTTAGAAACAACAAAAATACATAGTGTAGCAGGAAAAGTAAAAGATACTGGATTAATGAATCAGAGGCCATTTAGAAGCCCACACCATTCTGCTTCATCGGTTTCATTAGTTGGCGGAGGTAGTTACCCGCAACCTGGAGAGATTTCATTGGCTCATAATGGTGTCTTATTCCTTGACGAATTACCTGAATTTAAAAGAGAAGTGCTTGAAGTAATGCGTCAGCCATTAGAAGATAGAGAAGTTACTATTTCGAGAGCAAAATTTACCATTACTTACCCATCCTCATTTATGTTGGTCGCGAGTATGAATCCTAGTCCAGGTGGTTATTTTAATGACCCAAATGCTCCTGTTAGCTCCTCTCCTGCCGAAATGCAACGCTATTTGAGTAAAATTTCGGGTCCGCTACTAGACAGAATTGATATTCATATAGAGGTGACTCCTGTACCTTTTGAAAAACTTTCTGATACACGTCCAGCGGAAAGTAGTGTAGATATTAGAAAAAGAGTAACACAAGCTCGTGAAATTCAATCGCAACGTTTTGCCTTATACGAACACATACACTACAATGCGCAAATGACTACGAAACAAATTAGGGAATATTGCAAATTAGACGAGGAATCTCTTCAACTTTTAAAAACGGCTATGGAACGATTAAATCTATCTGCACGTGCCTATGACAGAATTTTGAAAGTCTCTAGAACTATTGCCGATTTAGAAGCTGTCGAGAGTGTAAGTGCTCATCATATTGCCGAAGCTATCCAATATCGTAGTTTGGATCGCGAAGGCTGGTTGGGGTAGATTGAAGTTGGGTGATGGGTGATGGGTGATGGGTGATGGATGATGGGTGATGGAAGTTGGAAGATGGAAGATGGAAGATGGGAGATGGAAGATGGGTGATGGAGGTTCGACACTTCGAGAACCTCAGTGTCCGTTCAGCAACCTTTTGGGTGATGGAAGGTAGAATTTAGAATTGGAGATGGAACAACTTTGTGAAACTTTGTGCTTTCCTTTGTGCAACTTTGTGTAACCTGAGTGATGGAAGGCGGAAGGTAGAATTTAGAATTGGGCTGAAAAAACTTTGTGAAACTTTGTGCTTTCCTTTGTGTGACTCTGTGTAACCTGAGTGATGGAAGGCGGAAGGTAGAATTTAGAAAGTAGAATTTAGAATTGGTGATGGGAAAACTTTGTAAAACTTTGTGCTTTCCTTTGTGTGACTCTGTGTAACCTGTGTGTCCGTTCAGCAACTTTTTTTGAAAAATTTACAACTGAGTACAAAAAAAGGTTTCCAAATTGGAAACCTTTTTGAGCCGATGGAGGGACTCGAACCCACGACCTGCTGATTACAAATCAGCTGCTCTAGCCAGCTGAGCTACACCGGCAAAGTGTATTTTATTATTTGAGTCTAAGAGGATACCTCTTTACAAATTTCAGCATAAAATAATATTCTGAAGCTTTGTTAAATTTTTGAGCCGATGGAGGGACTCGAACCCACGACCTGCTGATTACAAATCAGCTGCT
>JASGCW010000145.1 GCA_030053945.1 Limnohabitans sp. | reverse complement strand
CTTTCTTTTCCACAGTAAAATTTTAATTTTTTATTAATTAGGGGGTGGTTAATTGAATGATAAAAAAACTTTTAATTGAAAAAAATTTGAAAAAATTGATGCGCATTATACGCCGAAAAAAGTGCCTCGCGAAAAAAATTGATGCGCATTATACGTGGGTGCGCATTATGCGCGGAACTTTAGGGTAATGTAAACCACATTAATTTTGATGAAATTAAAAGAATAAATTCAATCGCAATTGGTAATGAATTATTAATATACGTTTTGGTTAATGATTATCCGGCAAGAGCTCTGATCGACACAGGAAGCGTTATTTCTGTCATGCCGCTTAAAATGGCGAAGATTTTAGACATTGAAATAGATTGTAAGACAATACCTGTAAAAGTAGCTAACGGAGATCGAATGAATATAATAGGATCATCGAAATTAGATATTTCTGTTTACAAAAATGAAAAAGAATTTCGATCAAATATTGTAGTTTATATTACTGAAAAATTGTCATACGATATTTTACTTGGCAATAACTTTTTAGAAGAATCTGGCATGGTTTTGAATTTCAAAAGTAAGGAAATATCTTTTGAAAATATAATACCTGATGAAAATAAAATTGTAGCAGCAGAAACTTGTTTTGTAAAACCATTTTGCTCAGTTAATGTTTTGAGCAAAATAAGTTCAAAAATTAAAAATTCTAATATTTTAGTAGAATCAAATATAGAATCATGTTCAAATAATAAAATATTAGTACCCAGAGCAATTTATGAACAAAATTTTGGTAAAACTTCCATTTTAGTTTCTAATATTTCAAACAAAGATATTTGTGTAACTCCTGGAATGGTTCTAGGTATATTTCAAAAAATTAATTCAATAGAACATGATGAAAACTTAGAAGTTAATCAAAGTTGTGAAAAAACTTTACCAGATAATAATGAAGAGATTTTCAAAGATATTTCATGTGGTTCAATTGATATGGAAGAGAAACAAAATTTGATCAATTTATTAAATAAATATAAGACAGTATTTGCTTTGAAAGATGATCAAATCGGTTGTACCGATAAAATAAAAGTTAAAATCGAGTTGGAAGAAGATACACCTATTTGGTCAAATCCTTATAATTATTGCGAAAGTGATCGAAAAGAAATTAAGAATCAAATTGACAGACTTCTCAGTTTAGACATAATTGAACCATCTTTATCCAGCTACGCTTCGCCTGTCGTTTTAGTAAAATCTCCAGGTAGATCTCCTAGACTTTGTGTTGATTTTAGGAAGATAAATATGATTACTAAAAGAATAAGTTATCCATTACCGAGAATGGATCATTCTTTAATGGCATTAAAAGAAGCTAAAATATTTTCATCACTAGACATGTGTAACGCTTATCATCAGCTTCCGTTGGAAGATAATTCTAAAGAAATCACTTCTTTTATCACAAATGATGGTTTATATCAATACAAAAGACTACCTTTCGGATGGAAATCTGCAGGACCGATATTTCAATCTTTTATGGACGTTGTTTTAGCAAATTTGAAATGGAATATATGCCTGTTATATTTAGATGATATTTGTGTTTTCTCAACAAATTTTAAAGAACATATGGAAAGATTAGAGAGTATTTTCATATGTCTATCAAATGCAAAGTTGACGCTCAAACCTAGCAAGTGTAAATTCTTAATGAGAGAAATTAAATTCTTAGGTCATATTATTAATGAAAGTGGTATTGTTCCTGATAGTGGAAAAATTGAAACTGTTCAAAATTTACCAACACCAACAAATATGACTGAACTTAAATCATGTTTAGGTTTATTCTCATTTTATAGAAGATTTGTGGAAAACTTTTCAAAGATTGCATTTCCTTTGATTGAATTGACAAAAAATAACGTTTGTTTCAAATGGAATGATAAAGCGGAAGAAGCTTTTAATACTTTAAAACACAAATTGTGCAATCCACCAATTTTAATTCATTTTGACCCAAGTAAAGTTATAGAAATTAGAACTGATGCTTGTGATAAGGGACTTGGAGCAATTTTAGTGCAATATAAAAAGAATCCTAAAGAAGCTAAAGTTGTAGAGTACGCTAGCCGATCATTGTCTAAGTCAGAAAAAAATTATTCTATAACAGAGAAAGAACTATTAGCAATTGTTTTTGGAGTTAACAAATTTAAAGCGTATATAACTGGTTTACATTTTATTATTATAACTGATCATCACGCTTTGTGTTTCATAATGAAGAAACCAGAAATATCAGCAAGATTAGCACGTTGGGTTCTTACGTTACAAGAATACGATTTTGAGATTAATTTTAAATCAGGTAAAAAACACAAGGATGCTGATTGTCTTAGTCGTTTTCCTTTAAAAGAAATAACGAAATTACCTGACATATTTGATTTAACTATCAATTCTATTGAGTATCAATGTGAATTTTTAGAAATGCAAAAATCAGATCAATTCATTAACAAAATCAGACAATATATTGAAAATCACTTTCCGATAAATAATTATTTTACGTTTACTATCATTGATGAAATTTTATATAAACAAATATATTCTACTAGTGGAGCTAAACTTGTACCTGTTTTGCCACAATGTTACGTTAAGGAAATAATAAGAAACTATCATGAAGATATTTTAGGATCACATCTTGGTGAAATCAAAACTTTTATTAAAATTAAAGATAGAACATGGTGGCCAAACATGAGAAAATCAATTAAAACGCATGTGAAAAATTGTTACGATTGTCTTACCAAAAAGAATCCAAAAACTAAAGCTGTTGGATTGTTACAACCTATACAAGTTGGTGGACCTTTTGAAACGGTTGGAATCGATATTTTTGGTCCAATTACAAAAAGTTCAAGGAATAATTGTTATATTATTACCGCTACCGATTATTTAACAAAATGGGTAGAAGGAAAAGCTATTAAAAAGGCAACAGCATTTGAAGTAGCCAAATTTATCGTTTACAATGTTATATGCAGACATGGAGCACCATTCAAATTAATTTCTGACAGAGGAACTCAGTTTTTATCTGAAGTTGTTGAGAATATTTTATTGATTTTTGGCATTGTTCATAGGAAAACAAGTGGATATCATCCACAAACTAATGGTCAAACTGAAAAATTTAATGAAACCTTAGCTAACATGTTAAGTATGTACTGTAATAGTAAACAACAAGATTGGGATTTGTTTGTAGAATTGGTAATATTTGCTTATAATACATCAATTCATTCTACAACAAGATATTCACCTTTTTATTTGGTTTATGGAAGAGATGTTAAATTTCCTATGGATTCTTTATTTGACAAAACAAATACATTAGGTATTGAAAATCCAGAAGAATATGGTAAAATATTAGCTAAAGAAGTTGATTTTATTAGAACTTTAGCAAATAATAATATACAAGATGCCCAAATTGATTATAAAGAAAGATTCGATTTAAATCGTAAAGATGTTTATTTTGAAAAAGGTAATGAGGTTTTAATATATAGACCTATCAGAAAAAAAGGATTATCATCGAAATTTATTCATAAATGGTGTGGACCATATAAAATCGTTGATAAACTAGGTCCAACCACATATAAAGTAGAAAATTTAATCGGTAGAAAAAGAATTGAACTAGCTCATGTTTCAAGAATAAAAAATTTAAATAAAGAAAATTTAAACGAAGAGGCTACTAATGAAAATGATGATATATTATCGGTATCTACTGAAATTTATGATATACCAATGTTTTATGAAACAAATCAATATGAATATGACTTAGAAGATAATAGACAAAATCAACAAAATTTTGAATTTTCTGATGATTCTACTGATGTAGAAGATTTTAATAATGAATCAGATGAAACAATTGAATATTCAATTGAGGAACAAATTCAAGAAAATGACCCACACACAGAAGAATTGCAAACAACTCAAGATTCAAACATTCAAATAGATAATGTACCAAATACAAACGAAAATGCTGTTAGACGTAGTTCTAGAAAAGATAAAGGTTTCAATAGTAGATTTAAAAACTTTTTCTTTCTCCTATTAAACATTATTTCAATATATACAGTTGATACACAATTTCATGAAGTACCTCCAATTTTGTGGAGGAATTCAAAGATTCCGGTTATAATAGGTACACAAAATGTAGAATGGATTGTTAAATATATATCACCATGCGATATTTTAGATCAATTTAAAACGATAAATCATTTTCATAAAGATGAATTAAAAGAATGGTGTATGTCTAAATTTGAAGAGGATTTTACAGATATGATTAATAAATTTTGCATTAAACGTAAATATAAAGATCAATTACCATCAAGAAGAAAAAGATTTGTAATAATTGGTGCGATATTGCTTGGTGTAGTAATGATTGCAAGTGTTGCTGCTATCGGTGTAGCTACAGCTTCATTAATAAAATCACATTCAAATGAAGGAGAAATTAATTTATTAAAGTCAGAACAAGATAAAATTTTGAAAAATCTTGAACAACAAATCCAAGAAAATCTTAAGGTTAAAAATATACTCGAAAAGTTGAATTCAAATTTTATAAAATTCGAGGAAAACTTTAATAAGTTAAAATCAGAATTTAATAATTTAGTTCAATTTTTTCCAGATGCTATCAAAGTTCTTTCAAGTTTAATAACAAATCTTTCGATTCAAAAAGAAAATCTTTTAGATATAGCAAGAAAATGGAAAAAGAAACAGATATCAGAAAAATTGTTCGATTTATTTAATATGACAATAGACTGCAACGGAACATGTTTAATTGAGAAAGCAGTACCACAAGAATGTATTCATAATCCAGTTGATAAGCTGATAACATTTAAATTTAACATGGAAGTTTCTTCAGTTGAAAATTTTATAATGTTAGCTGATTCCTTTAATTTATTGAGAAAACCGTACGATCAGTCAAAATTATGCATTTTAAAATATAAAGGACCTAAATATATATTATACAATAAATTGGAAGATTGTGTTACTTTACTACCATTCGACGAGATGTTAAAAGAAACAGATATGTTTTTAAGTCCAAATAAACAGATTTGTAATAGTAACTTCAGTGAAATATCAACTAATCATTTATGGCAGTCAACTGTTTGTGATAATGATAATTTTAAGAAAAATCCACATACAATTCAAGTGAAGATGGCTGAAGGTTATTTATATCTTTATTGTTATCCTCATTTAATACACATTTATGGAAAATTTGTAAAATGTCCTAATATAGTTTTTGCATTATCATTATTGACAACATTTACTGTTCTTGTAGGAGATATTAAAACTCCTTTATATTCGTTTAGCTACAACGGAGGGAAAATAAAATACCATTCTAATCACTCTTTCAATCTAGAATGGTCAAACAAGATAAATTTCCATATTATAAATGAAGATTACAAAGAGATAAATTTTACTGATGTAGAAGAAGATATTAAAAAGTTAGGACAAATAACACTTGATTTGAAATCAAAAAGAGAACCTTTATATAAAATGTGGAATATTGGAATTGCTGAAATTATTTTTATTTTAATTATAATCATGTTTTTATTAAAAACTTTGATCATTATATGGAGAAAAAAATTTATAAAAGAAGATAATAATACTACAACAATTGCACTTGCTCCCTTAGAGAATAATAATAATTCTAATTATAATGATAATCGTAATCTTTTGCAAAGATTAATTAATGAAGCTAATAAAAATTAATATTTTAAAGAATCAGGTGATTCTTTTTTGGTAGAGAGGGCATTTGATAAGTGAATTTAATTTAAATACTAAAAGACAATTTTAAAACTTGATTAAAATATCTTTTAAGATAAATTATTTATATTAATATTACAAAAATTTATGATTTATATTATTTTTATTATTTGTTATTTGATAATTTAATATTTGATTTCTTTTAGTTTAATGAGTAAACATTTTATATATTTGATATTCATTAAGGATTCAAATTTCTTTAAGAGAAATGAAATTGTTTATTATGAATATTATTAATTAAGATTTTAAATTGAATGGTTAACTTTTATTAAAATTAAATAAAATAATAATGTATTTCAAAATTTATTTAATAAAATAAATATTAAAGTTAAAAATATAGTTTAACAATTGGTGTCAGAAGTGGGGTCACCAAAAACGACCTCTAGTACATATAATGGATAAAGATTTATCGCAATTAGGCAACGTTATTGCTAAAGAAGTTAACACTTATTTACATCCATCTATAATCAAATGTAGTACATTTAATGGTAAATTAAATGAAGATATTACTGAGTGGTTGGAGGATTTTGAGCTATCCGCCGAAGCTAGTAATTGGAATGATGATATTAAAATAAAACGTTTACCACTCTATCTCACCGGAGCTGCTCGTTCTTTTTATAATGTTGAGATTAAAAATAAAGAAATGAAGTGGACAGATGTTAAGCAATCAATTATACAACAATTTAAACCTAGTGGCTATGCTCATCATCTCAGAAACATATTAATAAATAAAAAACAAAAACCTTATCAGTCATCAACAAGTTTTATTTGCGAAATGAGAGATTTATGTCTAAAGTATAATAATAAAATGTTAGATACTGAAATTATTCATTTTATTTATGAAGGAATGAATCCTGTTATAGTTCAACAATTAATTTCATTCAATCCAAAAACAATTAAAGAACTCAACGAAAAAGCAGACCTGATTGAACAAAGTTATTTACGCTATCAAGGAGTTTCAAATATAAGTAATATAAGTTCAACTAATGAAAATTCTACGTCTGATTCGTTAGAGAAATTAAAGAAAGAAATATTAAATGAAGTTAAATCGTTTGTTAAAGAAAAAGAAGAAACATTGATAAATAATATAGGAATGAATAATTACTCTAGAAACATAAACAATCATCCAAAATGCTACTATTGTAAGAAGATTGGACACACAAAATATAATTGTTTTTTGTTACAAAATAGAAACAAATCAAATCAAAGATCAAACAATTATAATAATCAAAATTTAAGAAATTATCAGCAAAATACTAATTATCAGAATCACAGTCAAAATAGACAATATGTAAATCAAAACTATCAAAATCAACAGTTTGCAAATAATTCTTATCAAAACCAGCAATATCCAAATATGCAATATCAAAATCAACAATATCAGAATAACAAATATTATGAAAAGAATGAAAATATACCAAAACCAATTAATTTAAACGCAAATAGTGAACAATATATTCCTAGTACAAGTAACAGTTATAGAAAGCCACCTAATGTTAACCATGTTAATTTTGATGAAATTAAAAGAATAAATTCAATCGCAATTGGTAATGAATTATT